>NZ_JBMDWV010000304.1:0-6011 GCF_048594605.1 Spirosoma sp. | reverse complement strand
GACGGTGTTATTATTTCGACCCCCTCCGGCTCAACAGGCTACTCACTGAGTTGCGGAGGGCCGGTGCTATTGCCGCAAACCAATAACTTCATCATTACCCCCATTAGTCCGCACAACCTTAATGTTCGGCCTATGATTGTGATGGATACCTGCCAATTGGCCTTTGAAGTGGAAAGCCGCAGCGGAAATTTTCTGGCTGCGCTCGATTCCCGTTCATTTACAGTCGATACGTCAGTCCGCATCAGCGTCCAAAAAGAAGCCTTCAAAGCGAGATTAGTTAAACTCAGTGATGACAATTTCCTGAATACACTACGTAGTAAGCTTAATTGGGGCTGGGACATTCGGAACTAACAAGCGGTCAATCAAGCTCATGCAGTTCTGGATTTAATTCATTTAGAACACTCATCTTATTCACTACGGGATAATTTTTCTGGTACTATGCCAATAAAAGCCATGTCCATGCCGTTTCGGAATTGGTTGGTTTATGGACTAACCATGGTTGATTCACGTATTTCATAAATATGAATAATTATAAGCAGTTGTTGATGGTGGGTGCTGGGGCAGTTTGTCTGCTGTTCAGCCAGATTACGGAAAGCTCGGCACAAGGTGGCTACAATGCACATTTTATTCCGTACTCATCAGTGACGTTTGGAGGGGGAACCTCTACCTACTTCGGGGATTTGGCCGGTTATCGTCAGCCGTTTAAATCGCTGTTCACGCTACCTCGCTGGAACGTAGGTCTGGGATATACCCGTCAGTTTACACCTCGTTTTGCTGCTCGGGCTATGTTTACCTGGGCGCGGATTACAGGCGACGATTATACGTATAATAGAAATGATGTTGAGGACAACTTGGTACAATACGCCCGGAATTTACATTTTCGTAACGATCTTAAAGAATTTGCTATAACAGGTATTTACAATTTTATAGCTGATGGGCGTAACCCTGAAAACAGAGCAAAGATCACGCCCTATCTATTTGGAGGCATCGCTTTGCTGGCTCATAGTCCCGAAGCGCTTACTCCCGATTCGGCTGGCGTAGCGCAACAATGGGTAAAACTTCAGCCCTTGCGTACAGAAGGTCAAGGTCAGCCAGGTCGCGATAAGCCTTACTCTCTCGTAACAGTATCTATCCCTGTCGGTATTGGTGCTCGATACAAACTCAACGAGAACTTTAACATTGGTGTCGAGATTGGCTATCGCTATGCTTTTTCTGACTATCTCGACGATGTGGGCGAAGGCTTATATGCTACCCGTGATACGCAGCAGGGCATTGCGGTTATTATGACAGACCGTCGGTTTGAACAGGTGGCTGCGCGACCAAGTAACCATCCTGAGCGCTACCAAGTGTTAAGAGATTTGTTTAATAACGGCACCCCAGAACAGAAAGGCACTATACAGGACGCATTAACTACGCAGGTACGTAGCACGAAAGGATTATTACAGGATGGTTATTTATTGACTAATTTTTCGATACAGTACATTATTCCGACCAAAATAAAGTGTCCCCCAATCAAGTAGATATTGCATAGTTCCAGACTAAAAGCGACTTCAGTTTATGTTTAAGCATTATCTACCAGTCATCTGACTTATGGCTGTACACCGCATCAATATGGCCCGACTGATTGTAGTCGGGCTTTTTATCAGTTTTGGCACACAGGCGCAAAAAATGGAAGTAGGCGCTGGGTTAGGCGGTATGCTTTATAAAGGCGATGTTTCTCCTGCGCTTAATCCACGCTTCTATCGTCCGGCCGGAAGTGTGTTTTTTCGATACAATGCCACACGCTCTTTTTCGATGCGGGCAGGGTTTGCCATTGGCTCTTTTCAAGCCGAAGACCGGGTCAGTAAAGACCCGCTACGTCAGGCGCGCGACTTCTCATTTCGCACCCGACTTAATGAGATAACAGCCGACATAGAATACAATTTTCGAAACTATAAGCCACAACCAAAAGCGCAAAACTGGTCGCCGTATGTATTTGGCGGAGTTGGAATATGCAATTTCAACAATGCGGTGATCAAGGCGCGGGGCATGGTCTCCTTTCCGCTAGGTGTAGGGATTAAATACGAAATAAAAAGACCCTGGAGTGTCGGTGTAGAATTTGGAACCCGCTTCACTAATAACGACTATCTGGATGGACTGGGCGATCGGACATTTGGCATCACAACCGGAAAGCTGGGGCAGGGAAATCCAGGGCTAAGTGATAGCTATACCTACACAGCAATAACGGTCAGTTACACATTCTACAAAATTATTTGTCCATAAAGAGGCTAGGAGATCGAATAAGTATAGTTTTTTTAGGATAGTGTTTATATTGGGGGCATTGTCACTTCTTCAGGAAGTCGATAGAAGATAATTTCCATCCACTGAAACCATCCAACGAATCTGTGCCCGAAATTTTCCTTTATTTTATTTGGCAGTATCAATACGTTCTGAGAACAAACCTGACAACTACTAATGGTGAAATAGTGCAGGTAATTCATCCCGGTTTTCGGAATTATAATGCTGGTCCGGATTTTATAAATGCCCGTTTATTAATTAACGACGTAGAGTGGGTAGGTACTGTTGAAATGCATACCCGAACTTCAGACTGGCTGGCGCATCGTCACCAGTACGATCGTGCTTATGATAATGTCATTCTACACGTAGTATGGCAGGATGACCGGGACAGCAGTAGACGCGAAGTAAATCGCTCGAATGGTACTCCTCTCCCTACGCTTGAGTTAATTTCTCTGGTCGACCCTCAGCTGCTGGAGCGTTACGCTACGTTGAACGATGCGCCGGATGCAATTCCCTGCGCTGGCCGATTCCGGGAAGTATCGCCCCTAAAAGTGACATCTATGCTCGATAAAGCGATGTTACAGCGACTGGAACGTAAGGCCGCCAATGTTCGCGAAATAGCTGCACAGACCAGTAATGATTGGGAGGAAACGGCTTATCGATTGCTGGCTGTCAACATGGGGTTCAAAATAAATGCTGAACCCATGGCCCAACTAAGTCGGGCAGTGCCGCTGAAGGCAATTTTAAAGCATCGCGACGTACTAACGCAGGTGGAATCTATGTTGTTTGGAACGGCTGGTTTGCTTGAGATTGAAGAAACCGACGACTACGTAACGACGCTTCAGCGCGAGTATCGATTTCTATCAGCAAAATATGATCTGGCTGACAAACAGGTTGCGGCTCATGTCTGGAAATGGGGCCGCCTGCGCCCGGCTAACTTTCCTACGTTACGGCTGGCTCAACTGGCTCGGCTACTCACCCGCCATGCCAGTCTGTTTTCCTTATTTGTTGGAACAAGTGATGTCGAGCAACTGCTGAAAGCCCTGCAACTGACACCAGGAACGTATTGGCAATCACACTACCGGTTTGGGAAGAGTACCGAAAAAGTTGTACCTGCGCTAGGACTTAATGCGGCTCAGAACATCGTCATCAATACGGTTGTACCGCTACTGGCCGCGTATGCGCACCATCGGGGGCAACCTGCCTATGTTGATCGGGCGATTCGGCTACTGGAACAACTCCCGGCTGAAAACAACAACCTGACCGAAAACTGGGATATGCTTGGATTAGGAATTCAGACAGCCTTCGACTCGCAGGCATCTATTGAATTATACAATGAATTCTGCTTCCCTAAAAAATGCCTGAACTGTCAGATTGGTGCAGCGTTGGTAAAAGGATAAAAGAAGAAGAGAACAGGAAGAAAAGCAAATAATATGCCTTTTCCCTGTTCTCTTCTCCTTTTTCTGTTTCTCTTCCTAGCTTACAATTACATCCTGCTTTGTTGAATCCCACGTAACACGTTTGCCCGTATGCAGGGCAGTTGTTGCCATGATATTCGCAACGGAATGGTTAAAGCCAGCACGGGCGGGAGCATTCGGCTCTTTGCGGCTACGGACGCATTCCATCCAGTTTTTCATATGCAACGAGGTCATTGGGTCGCCACCGGTATTAGCCGACGTCTCGACTTTCGCAGGTTCGCCGAGCGACATTTTAGGTAATAAATTGGCTTGCAGACCCATATCCTTCGCATATTTCGCTTCCAGACCACCTTCAGGCGAAATTGTGTTGGTATCAAGGTTAATCATGCCGCCATTTGAATAGTAATATTCTTTTACGCCACCCGCTTCGTTGTTCATCCGCGACGAGTAGAGCACCTGAAAACCTTTGGTTTTGTCGTTGTCCGGGCCATAGTCGAACACCGCCGTGAACGTATCAGCATTAGCGCGGCCATCTTTCCAGGAGTAAATACCGCCGTTGGCAACGACCGAACGGGGGTGATCCAGACCCGTAAACCAGTGAACAGTATCGATCTGGTGCGACATCCACTGCCCTGGAATACCCGACGAATACGGATAAAATAAACGGAATTCGAGGTATTTGCGTGGATCCCATTCCACTTTAGGGCGATTCATTAGGTAGCGGCTCCAGTCCGTATCTTCTTTCTTAATTTCCGAAACCAGTTTGGCCCGACGCCAACGACCAGGCTGATTTACGTTCCAGGTCATTTCTACCATCGTAATGTCCCCGAATTTGCCTGATTTTATGAACTCATGGGCCGAGTGATAGTTAGGAGCACTACGTCGCTGCGAGCCTACCTGAACGATTTTTTTTGTGCTTTCTACGGCTTTCAGCGCTTTGCGGGCATCGTCCAGCGCTTCGGCAAAGGGTTTTTCGACATACGCATCCCGACCCGATTCGACTGCCGCAACGCAATGCAGGGCGTGCTGAAAATCGGCCGTGCTGATAATAACCGCGTCTACGTCTTTGCGGTCAAAAAGCTCATCATTGTTGCGAGCCTTGAAAAACGAACTGTCGATCAGACCTTTTCCTTTTAAAAACTGTTCAGCTTCGTCACGACGCCGGTTCCAAAGATCCGATACGCCTACGAAAGCGAAATTCTGAGCTTTGGCATGCTCACCAAAAGCAGGCGCCAGCGATTGACGGAAGCGGTCGGAGAATCCGACAATGCCAACCCGAACCCGGTCGTTAGACCCCAGGATACGGGCGTAACTGCCAGCTGTAAAGCTCATGCCGAGGCCGGCAAGGGCAGATTTCTTTATAAACTCACGACGATTTTCCATGTAATATAAGGCGTTAAGAGAAATGTTTGACAGTAAACAAAGATACGTAGCGACAAAGTCTAATGCCTGATAGTCAGCTTAATTTATAGGGATTTGATTTTTATATTTCGATACGATACCTGATCGCCATGATCCTGAAGTAAAATATGTCCTTTGGGTGCTTCGCCAAAACGACCGTGCGCATTATAATCCGGCGCTTTGTATTTACTCTGTGCAACCAGCTCGCGAAATTTTTCACTGCCGCGCTCATAATCAAGCACTTGTTTGCCATTGAGCCAGTGCTCTACGTGTTTCCCCTTTGAGACCACGCGTCCAGTATTCCATTGGCCAATGGGATTCGCTTTTTTTCCACTGGCTGGAATCAAATCGTACAAGGAGCCAACTGTGCGGTTGCCGTTACGTCCCATTTTAGCATCCGGATGTTTGTCATCGTCCAGTATCTGGTATTCCAGGCCAAAAGCCGATCCTTTAGGTTTGGGGGAGTGTTCAACCACAAAATATTTGAGGCCGCTGTTGGCTCCCTCGGTAAGTCTGAAATCAAACGTCAGATCGAAGTCACTATATTCACCTTCGGTTACAATATCGCCGAAGCTCTGCGACTCTGAGCCATCGGATTTCTGAATCGTTAACAGGCCATTGTCAACAGTCCAGCCTTTCGCAGGAAACTTGTCTGAATAAGCGCCCCGCCATCCGTTGGTCGTTTTACCGTCAAATAATAGTTTCCAGCCTTCTTTCTTTTCCTGAGCAGTGAGCGTGTTGGGAGCTTGTGGAGTTTCGGCCGCCAGCAACGTAGTGAAGAGCAGCGCTGTGAAAATGAGGTGTTTCATTGTGTATGAGTGAGCAAGTCAATGAATGATTATTTTAATCATTCATTGACTTGCTCACAATTGAATCTTAAGAGTTTTAGTAACGTAATCCTTGTTGATCTGCGCG
>NZ_JBMDWV010000303.1:0-14695 GCF_048594605.1 Spirosoma sp. | reverse complement strand
CGGAGGGAGGAATCTCAAGTTCGTCTATTGGGAAGTTTGAGATTCCTCCCTCCGGTCGGAATGACAAATGCCCATCTCTATGAGATCTATTTTAGAAAGTTTAAACAGGTTCTTATGTTAAATCCTGGTTCTGATGATTACCGACGATTTCCTCACCCACATCCGCTACGAAAAACGCCTGAGCCATCATACCATTACGGCCTATGCGAAGGACCTGGAGCAGTTTACTACGTTCCTGATGATGGAATGCAACGTAACGCAGTCCGAACTGGCTGATTTCCGGCACATCCGGTCGTGGATTGTGAGTATGGTTGAGGCAGAAATGGACAAATCGTCGGTGAACCGCAAGATTGCTACGTTACGTACCTTCTACGAATTTCTGGTCCGTCGGAAACTGATTACCATCGATCCGATGCAGAAAATTCAGTCGCTCAAGGCCAGTAAACGGCTGCCGCAATACGTCGAAGAAAAACCGATGGACATGCTGCTGAACGACGTTGAGTTTCCGGATACGTTCGAAGGATTTCGAGACAAGCTGGTGCTTGAGTTACTATATGGAACTGGTATTCGGTTGAGTGAACTGCTCGGCCTGAAAACTACCGACGTAAACCTGTATGAGAAAACGATTATTGTACTGGGAAAACGCAACAAACATCGTATTATTCCGCTGACGCAGCCGCTTTTTGATCTGGTTCAGCAATACGTTCAACTGAAAAACGATACGTTTGGCGTACATACCGATGCTACGTTGATTGTGAGCGATAAAGGTATTGCGGCTTATCCAATGTTGATTCAACGTATCGTACAGCGACACCTTACACTCGTCACGACGCTTGAGAAAAAGAGCCCCCACGTGCTACGTCATACGTTTGCTACGCATCTTCTCAACCGGGGCGCCGACCTCAACGCCATCAAGGATTTGCTGGGCCACACGAGTCTGGCCGCTACGCAGGTCTACACCCACACCAGCCTCGAACAACTCAAAAAAACCTACGATCAGGCCCATCCGAAGGCTAAAAAATGATTCACCTAATCTCAGTCTGCCGATTGGTGACTATGAGCAGGTCAATAATCAATTTGCATCCGTGGGCCAGGTAATCCATCACACTATTTACGTTAATTTAAGAGTTTCTTCCGTTTCGACGTTGTGGGTTTCACTTCAACAGGTTTCAAGTAGGGCAGGAGTTTATCGGCGAGTTTGCGGTACCCTTCAGCGTTGGGGTGGAGGCCGTCACTGAAAAACGACTCGTCAATTTTGCCATCGGGTTTCAGAAATACCGTACTCGGTTGAATAAACGTTACGTTCAGCTCGCCCGCAATCTGCGCAATACGTTGGTTCAGCGTAGCTACGCGCTGTTCGCCATCGCGTCGGGGCAGTATGCCAATGAGCAGAATGTCGGCACTTGGTTGGCGGGCTTGCATGGCACGTACCAGAAACGCCAGCCCCTGACTAATCTCGGCATCGGTATTGAGGTGCAGGTTGTTCGTGCCAATCATCAGCAAAATCTGCGACGCCGAATAGCCGTCGAGTTCGCCGTGATAGACGCGCCAGAGAACGTTTTCGATACGGTCCCAGCCATAACCCAGATTCAGTACGTTTCGCGGCTCCATCACCGATTGCCAGCTATCGGGCCCATTCAATTTGGCACCTGTCGACTCACCGCCCCAGAAATGCGTGATTGAATTGCCAATGAACAGAATACGTGGCGGATTGCTTTTTACACGCGCCATAATCTCGCGATGGCGGGCATCCCAGTCGTACACGCGGGCGTCACGGAACTGCGTACGGGGTTTCATGGTCGATACGTCGCCAACGGGTTCGTTCAGAATCGTGCGAATGCTACGTTCATACGCATCGGCATATTGCTGCATTCCCAAATCCGTCGGATGCGTCCCATCGACCATCGAATCGTCGGACAGATTGATGGCCGAACGTGGTAAAATGTACAGATTTTTGATGCCTTCGCTTTTCAACTGCGTAAACGCCTGATTCAGCAATACGTTGGCGTCGCTGTAATACTGGCGTCGGGTTGGATTGATACCGCCATCGGTATAGCCCGCATGTTCGACCAGTAGAATCGGCGTCGTTGGATGCTGGCGTTGCAGTGTTTTCACCGCGTCGATGATGCGCATCTTAATCGTATCGGGCTTGATCCCGACTGACGCAATCAGATTCGGCAGACAATCCAGTACGTAGAGTCTGGCGTCAATTTCGGGCAGTAGCTCAACCACCTCTTTTTCCATTCGCCCGTTTCCCGAAAACCCCAGATTTATAACCGGACGATCCAGTTTGCGACCCAGAATGGCAGGCCAGGCCATACCCGCCCGCGAGGCACAGGCTCCCTGCGCAATTGACGTACCATACACCACAATCGGCTTATCGGGTCGAACGGGCAGGGGCGTCAACGTAACGTTTTTGGGCGTACCGATTTCAAGCCATTTTACTGAGTTGTACAGCGGCAGATATAGCCGGTACTCGCGGCCTTTCTGATGATTCGGATCGTTTGGTTCCAGACCCTGAAAAACGTATTGAATCGTATCCCCGAAGGCGTATTTGCCATTGCACCAAAGCCAGTCGCCATCGCTGTTTACGGCGTACAAATCTACGCCACTCACGCCCGTTGCCGACATGTGCGGCTGAGCCTGTTTGCCGGTCACTACGTAGCGAACGACAATCTGGTCAGTGCTGGCTCTGAATCGAATCATCAATCCAGCGGCATTGTGCGATAAATTCCAGACGGGTGAACGAACGTTTTTTTCGGCTTTCGCAGGAAGCCGATCGTACGGATTCTGGAGAGCGGCCCCGTTCCAGCCCTGCCCTTCAATAACCGATGTTGCGGCTTGCGTAGGATTCCACCAGACAAAATCAGCGGTTGATTGAGCAAACGTAGCACATGCTACGTAGTGAATGATCAGAAAAAAAAGGAGAACTGGACGCATAAAGAGGAGAGCAACGTAGCGTGTGTTTGGTTACGTGGATCTACTAAGCAATAAAGATGAGCATAGTCATGGACTAATGTATTTCGGTTGTGGTATTTTTGTCTTATGAATATCTCGCAGATGAGCCAAACGCTGTTTTATCTGATTGAACAGCAGGCTAATTCCGAAAAGGCTACTACCTATCTTCGGCAACAGGCCGATGCGTTTCAGGAAAATCCGCAAACGGCTACGTTTTACCGTGTTTTTACAGCTATTCCGCGTTTTGTTGGCCGTCAACTGCTCAACGTACCGGCGGATATGGCGTTTTCCATCGAACGGATTCGGCCTGGTTTTACCGTGAACGGCTGGACGCTGGACCGGCTGGCGCGGGTGTGGTGGCTGCTTCAATTACCCATTGACGACCCGACGTACTACGTTAAAACCATCTCAGAATTGTTTAAAGCAGGCGAACTGAACGAGTTGGTGGCGTTGTATTCGGCTTTGCCCGTACTGGCCTATCCCGAAAGCTGGAAGTTTCAGGCAACCGAAGGCGTGCGGAACAACATTGCCGATGTGCAGTCGGCCATTATGCTGCATAATCCGTACCCGGCTGACTATCTGGACGAAGCGGCCTGGAATCAACTGATTATGAAAGCCTTTTTTACCGACAAAGACGTAACGCAGATTACAGGCCTAGACGAACGTAAAAACGACCGGCTGACCCAAATTCTGACAGACTATTCTGCCGAACGTCGGGCTGCCGGTCGTAGTTTACCGCCGAATATGGAACGAGTACTGTAACGCGGAAAGCTCCGCGTTACGTTAATAAAATCGATACGAAATACCCGCCGAAATCATCAGCGAAGGGGCGGAGTTTTTCAGCAGATCGTAATTAAAAAATACGTTCTGATACTGAGCCTGAATTTCGGCCCCTAGCCTTTGCTCACGTGCACCGTAGTATTTTAGCCCGATAGCTGGCGCAATTGCTCCGGCAAACTGCGTTTTCTGGTCGGCCAGGGTTCCAAAATAGTTGGTGTAGTTGACATAGGCACCACCACCGGCAAACTGAATATAGGGTCGTATGGCATCGGCATTCCCGGCAAAATAATATGAGAGCGAAGCCATTGCCGGAATAATCGACAGGGTTCGGGTTTGAACGGCTGAAATATCCTGGCCAAAATCACCATCAGTATAGCTATAAACCTGGCGTCCGGTACGTAGTTTACTGTATTGATAGCCTGTTTTCAATCCAATCGAGAACCGGCGCGGAAAGAGCCATTCGCCTTCTAAAGCAAAATTGGTTGGCGAAATTTTGTCGATATAGTCTTTCTGACCGCCCATCGGGAAAGCAACTCCATACCGAGCCGCTACGTTAAACGTTACGTATCGATCATACATCGACGATTCGCCCGAATAGTCGACTTGTGCCCAGGCCGCCGTAGAGAGGCTAAGCAGGGCAATTATTGCCATTATGCGTTTCATAGCGTCTTAGCGGGTTGCCTGTAAATAAGGTGATTGATTAAAAATAGACGTAACAGCCGTGGTAACCGCTTGGGTATCCGTAACGTCAGTTCCGCGAATTGTGGCATCGTATAACACGTTCAACTGCTGCTGCCCGGAGGAATTAGGGGGTGCATTTTTCAGGTCAACAATCTGAATTTCCCAGTATTGATCCGTCACCTGATACGTGTAATAGCTTGGATAGTACGGGTTGTATCCACCCAAGCCACCTAGCCCGCCAAAACCCCAATAGTTGGAATAATACGAGTACGGGTTGCTCGCAATGCCCGTATAGCGATTGTTGACGCGAAGGATAACAACCCCTAAATCGGCTGAATCGCCTTTGCTGACACGCTGAAACCCTTTGGCCGCAAGACCAGCCGCTACGTCCGTTACGAACTGATCGGATATACTGTTCTTGACGGCGGCATAGCTATCATTAGACTGAATAACAACCGAATCAGGTAAACTAAACGTCTTGTACTGAGCGAAGTTCACCGATCGGTCGTAGTTGGTAATATATACCGGACTATCGGCCGGATTTAAATCATTAATAGCATTATCCTGGCAAGCCGTTAATGCCCCACTAATGATTAGGAGTAGGATCGCCCAAAGGCCCCCTTTCTCTAACCTGAACTGATGAAGCGTATTCATGATGCATTTGTTTGTCTACATTATTAAAACGAATAGAGTAAAGCGAAGTTTATAAGTAGCAATTAAATTCCTGCTAAAAATCATCTGGGAAGCGGTCAGATTTTTCGAGAACTTTGCTCACTGAGGGGGTAAAAATAGGGCCCTGGCTGTATTCGTTACTTTCAATTTCGCTTGACAAGTATTTAACAACAGAGTTATGGATTTTATGGATTCAATTCGTGGCATGTCGTTCTTCGATATGCACGTACACATGACCTCCCGCACGACTGACGATTATCAGGCTATGGCTGATGCAGGCGTAGTAGCGATGATCGAACCAGCCTTCTGGCTAGGACAACCCCGTACGGGCGTCGACTCATTCCGCGATTATTTCGCCAGTCTGGTAGGTTGGGAGCGGTTTCGGGCGTCGCAATTTGGCATCCGGCACTACTGTACAATTGGTTTGAATTCAAAAGAAGCCAATCAGGAAGCACTAGCCGAACAGGTGATGGAAATCCTGCCGCTGTTTATCTATAAAGAAGGCGTTGTAGGGGTAGGCGAAATTGGTTTCGACGATCAAACAGCCGCTGAAGACAAATACTATCGGGCACAGCTGGAACTGGCTAAAGAAGCTAATTTGCCCGTGCAGATTCATACGCCCCATCGTGATAAAAAACAGGGTACCAGTCGGAGCATGGACATCGCCATTGAGCATGGTATCGATCCGGGTATGGTAATTGTCGATCACAATAATGAGGAAACGGTAAGGGAAGTATTGGATCGGGGCTTCTGGGCAGGCTTTACGATTTATCCATTTACCAAAATGGGTAACGAACGCATGGTTGAGGTTGTGAAACAATACGGTCCTGAGCGGATCATGATTAACTCGGCGGCAGACTGGGGCATTAGTGATCCATTGGCCGTACCTAAAACGGCGGCTTTAATGAAACAACAGGGCATTTCCGACGAAGCCATCCGACTCGTTACGTTCGCAAATGCCGTTACAGCCTTCGCGCAAAGCGGTCAACTGAGCCTTGAAGAACTCACTCAGCCGCTAGACATTGACCAGAGCCAGCGATATAATGGCAGTTCAGTACTACGTGGTGGCCAAGCGCCGAGAGTCGATAAGGAGTCAACCATTATTAAGTAAAAGCGAGGACTTCATGGATTGCCTGGATAGCAGGGTTTGCGTAGGTTATGTATTTTAACAATTCCCGCTATCCGCGCAACCCGTGCAATCCCTGCCACCCCTACCATTCCCCTTTCCTATGAAAACGCTCTTCTTCTGCCCAATGTGGGGCATGGAAAATCTTACTTATACCGAAGCCGCCAAACGCGTGAAAGCCGCTGGTTACGACGGCATGGAAATTGCCGCCGGACCGGACAAGCGTAACGAAGCCGTTCAGGTGATGCATGATCATGGCCTGGAACTAATTTTGATGGCGTTTGGCGAAGGCAGTAACTTTGCTGAGCATAAGAAAAAGTACCACGACGATTTGCTCAATATTGCTTCGTACAAGCCCTCATTCATCAACGCCCATACAGGGCACGACTACTTCACATTTGAGCAAAATGCTGAGCTAATTCAGATTGCTTTAGATGTACAAAAGCAAACTGGCGTTCGGATTCTGCATGAAACGCACCGGGGGCGATTTTCATACAGCGCCCCCGCTATTCAGTATTATCTGCTCAAGATTCCGGAATTACGACTGACGGCCGATTATTCACACTGGGTGAACGTAGCAGAATCGTATTTAGCCGATCAGTCTGAAAATGTAAACCGGGCTATTACCGTTAGCGATCATGTTCATTGTCGCGTCGGTCACCCCGAAGGCCCACAGGTAAACGATCCGCGCGCTCCTGAGTGGAAAGATGCGCTGGAGAGTCATGCCAAATGGTGGGATGCGATTCGTTCCCGACTACAGAAGGCCAACGCTGCTACGTTAACGGTCACTTGTGAGTTTGGCCCAGCGGGTTATCTGCCTACGTTGCCTTTCACTCAGCAGCCCGTTGCCAGCCAGTGGGATATAAACGTGTTTATGAAAGATTATCTAAAAAAGCGCTGGCAAGTGTAACTTTTATGAAATAGTACAATCTGAATTAGTATTTGTACTTTGCGTTTCATAAATTAGTTGTATATCAACGTTTACGGTTATGCTTCGCGTTCTGGCTCTATTCTGCCTTCTGTTCATGGGCGTTACGTTACGTCCGGCCAGGGCGCAGCTGGCGCATTCATTGCGGCTGGAAATTCCCGCCAACCGGGATGAAACCGAAACATTCGATGTAACGCCTTTATCGGATCGGGGAGTGCTGGTGACTATCCGAAGTGGTAGCTCATACGATTTTAGTCCAACCAAATTCAGTTTCCGGAAATATGATGTAAACCTCAAATTGATCTGGAAAGCTGACTTTAAACAGGATATCCGATTCAGGTCTATTCAGACCTATGATACAGATCAGTACACGTATCACCTCTTTCGTGATTACGATACCGGGCTCTTTCAATTTCTGCGGCTTCATCTCGATGATGGTAGTATCGAAACATTTGAAGGGAATCTGGTTGACCAGTTTGATGTACAGCATTTTAAAGTGATGGGAAGTCAGGCTTATGTCGGAGGCTACCGTCATGGGCGTCCGGTTGTTATGGCCTTTTCTTTCTTCGATCAGTCGGCTAAAGTACTACCGGGTTTATACGTTAACCGGATGGATCTCAGCGGTTTGGAAGTTGATGAAGTGCATCGTGAAATAAATGTGCTGGTGCATACGCTCAAGCGGCACTGCAAATTTTCGTTGCGCACGTATAACTATGATTGTAAACTGCTACGTACCATTGATTTTGATGGGACACAAAACAACCTGATTTCCGGGAAGCTGCTGCCCGTTAATGAATCCGAATCGCTTCTGGTCGGCAACTATTCTACAGATTGTACGCCTTACTCGCAGGGAATTTACGTAACGCGTATCCATCATGGCGGTCCGGGTAATACATCCGGCGATACGGCTTCGCATACGATTCAGTACATTGAATTTTCGCAGCTTCAGAATTTCTTCAATTATTTGAAGCCTCATCGGCAGCAAAAACTGCTGGCTCGGGCACTGAAGAAGAAAGAAGAAGGAAAAGATTATAAATTTCATTATCGCTTGCTGGTGCATGATTTGCAGGTCACCTCAGAGGGACTTACACTGGTGGCGGAGGTATATTATCCGCAATACAGAGGTAGCTCCATTGCTTACGGAGGCTACATACGAAGCAGTGATCGATACGAAGGTTATCGGTACACCCACGCGTTTGTTTGTGGCTTTGATAAACAGGGAAAGCTCTTATGGGATAATTGTTTTCCCATCAAGGAGTTACTAAGCAAGGAATTAATTGAAATGGTACAGGTTTCGCAGCAGGGAGACCGGATGGTGATGGCTTACCCGAACGATGGGGAAATTACGACCGAAGTGATCCAGGGTAGTAAAGTCCTGAAGGAAACCGAAAGATTTAAGCTGAAAACCAATGCTGAAAATGAGAAAGTAACTTTCTCATCGCAGGATAATCTAATGGCCTGGTATGGTCGCCACTTCCTGGCGTTTGGGTTTCAGAAAATTATGCCCTCCAGAAATTATGCAAGCCAGCGCGAAGTGTTTTACCTAAATAAGCTAACATATAGCGAAGAAAATCTGAATCAGCCTGATAAATCAACAAGTGCTAAGGTTCCCAAAAGCGACGGACCAAAACAATAATCAGATTCAGAAGGATACTGACCACAATACAGGTGACAATTGGGAAATAAAACCCTCCGCCATTTTTCCCTTCAATACGTATGTCCCCCGGTAGTCGGCCTAACCAGTTTAGTTTATCGCCAAAAAAATAAACGATTGTACCGATAAGCACCAATGCTCCTCCAATGAGAATAATGTATTTTCCTACGGCTGAATTCATCGTGATTGCTTGATAGCTTAACAACGTAGAGCGTCTTTCTGTCGGTTCATTTCTAAAATAAATACAATATCACTAAGCGCATACTTGCTTATTTAATATTTATTTCTTAATTTTGCACCAGATTTTACAAGCGACATCCGTCGCGTCTCTGTTTCTCTCCTTTTTACACGCTGAGTTAGGTCTGACAGAGCCAGGTACGGATGTACAGATGGGTTTCTGGGTGGACGCTTCATGAGTGAAGCATTTGCGCGTGGGCTAATCGTCAATCGGTCGTACTGGTAAGGCTATTAAGCGAATTGCTTAATCATTTACTGGTTGTTGTCTTTTCCCTCGAAAAGGGTTGGGAAAAATGGGGGTCCTTGTCGGGTCATTGGGGCAGCTTCGTTCGTTGGGCAATTCTCGCAATATCGCGCCGTTCACTGGCACATACTCGTCTTCGCTTGGATGATTTTATTTTTAATCATTTCCAAGTTAATGAAAACGAAAACAACTAAATCCGTTGATCAGGAAGATCTACTGGACATTGAAAAAGTAGCATCAGAAATGGCCGCCAGTGCAGGATCTTCGGCTACAAGTGAAACTAAACCCGCAAAGGTTTCTAAAAAGAAGACGGTATCTGTCGATGAATCGGCTACCGATACGTCCTTCGATTCAGCTGTCGAAACGGTTGCAGAAGGCGTTGCCGATAAAGTTATTATCGTAGCTGATGAGTCAACCACAACGACCGCTGCAGAGGAAAAGCCCGCTACGGAGACAGTACAAAAGACTGATCCCAATCAGATTTTATTTTCCAGCTTAGATATTTCAGATGAAATACTTCAGGCTGTAACCGATATGGGTTTTGTAAGCCCGTCACCGATTCAGGCAGAGGCAATTCCACCAATCCTGGCAGGCCGCGATGTTATCGGACAGGCACAAACGGGTACAGGTAAAACGGCTGCTTTTGGTATTCCGGCCCTCGAACTGATAGATGTTCAGGACCGTTCCGTCCAAACCCTGATTCTGTGCCCAACCCGCGAACTGGCGTTGCAAGTCTCTGATGAAATTCGGAAGCTGGCCAAATACAAGCGGGGGGTTCGGGTCGAAGCCATCTACGGTGGTGATTCCATTGATCGTCAGATTCGCTCGCTTAAAAGTGGGGTTCATATCGTGATCGGTACACCCGGCCGTGTGATGGATCATATGGAACGTAACACGCTCAAACTCGACAACGTCAAGATGATGATTCTGGACGAAGCCGACGAGATGCTGGACATGGGTTTCCGGGAGGATATTGAAAATATTCTGGAAGATATGCCCGAAGAGCGGCAGACGATTCTTTTCTCGGCTACGATGTCGAAGCCGATTATGCAGATCACGCAGAAATTTCAGCAAGACCCTGTTCTGGTCAAGGTTGTCAAAAAAGAATTGACCAACACCAATATTGAACAGGTTTATTTCGAAGTAAAGCCAAAGGCAAAGGTGGAAGTAATGTGTCGTTTGATCGATATGTATGACCTGAAACTGCTGCTGGTATTCTGCAATACGAAGCGTAAGGTAGATGAGATCGTTGAAGATCTGCAAATTCGGGGCTATCAGGCTGAAGGCTTGCACGGCGATCTTCGTCAGGCACAGCGGAACAACGTAATGAGCAAATTCCGGGCGGGTACAACCAGCATTCTGGTCGCTACCGACGTAGCAGCTCGGGGTATAGACGTAGATGACGTAGATGCTGTTATTAACTTCGATATTCCACTCGACGAAGAGTATTACGTACACCGGATTGGCCGGACAGGTCGCGCTGGTAAATCAGGACGGGCGTTCTCGATGGTCGGCCGCGACGAAAAATACCGCTTCCGCGAAATTCAGAACTATACGAAAGTTCGGGTTGAAAAAGGGGTAATTCCATCCTTCGAGGATATCGTTGGTATACGTAAGGCTCGTTTTATTGAGCAATTGCAGCAAACAATAAACGAAAGCCAGGATCTGAATTTATACGATGATTTGCTGACTCAGTTGCATCATGCGGGCTTCTCAACCGAGCAGATTGTCGCTGCTTTGGTGAAACGTAGCATGGGTATCGAGAAAAACGAGTTTGCTGATCAGAACCTCGGCCTTGATGACGACCGTCGCCGGGACCGTGGCGACGGACCGGATCGTCGGGATCGTTTCGGCGACCGTGACCGCGGAGGCCGTCCTGAGCGGGATGACCGTCGCGGTGGACGTTTCAGTGATCGGGACGATCGTGGCGGACGCTTCAACGACCGTAGCCGTGGTGAAGGACAAAGTCGTTTCGGCGATCGTGACCGCGGTCGTTCGGGCGACCGTAATGAGCGTTCATTCGGTCCTCGCGAGGGTGGTGGACGTAACGGCTACTTCGAGAAAGAAGATCGGCGTGCCCCACGGGAGCGCGAAGCCAATATGACTCGACTGATGGTAACCATTGGTCGGCGCGATTATGTTCGTCCGGGTGATATCGTAGGAGCCATCGCCGGTGAAGCCAACATTCCGGGCAACAGCATTGGTAGCATCGATATCTTCGACAAATTCACGTATGTGGATGTACCGAAGGACGTAGCAAACCGTGTTATTGACGTTATGGAAGGCAATACCATTAAAGGGCGCCGGGTGAATATTGAAATAGCCCGATAAGCGTTAGTAACACTTAAGCAAAAAAGGCCGGGAAATTGACTTTTCCCGGCCTTTTGTTTGTTCGGTTTTTACTGCGCTCTGCCTACAAAATCAATGTTCCGTTCCACGATTTCAATGACGACAATATCAGGACGTTCGGCTCTGGCTAACTGCATATCCAATTTGTGTGTACGTACTAAATACGACTCACGAAAATAGCCGGGTACAAATTGATTCATCCAATAACTGAATGAATCACCTAGCAAAAGTAACTTGGGCAGATTTGTTGACGTGCTGACAAAACGTTCGGAAGGAAGATCCATATCTGAATTTTTGGTGGCTTCGGTCTGTCTGATACGCAGATGAGCAGGCAACGTAATTTTGTACTGTACCGAATCAACGAGTTTGTCGTTCATAGCAAGCATCATCGTTAAATCTCCGCCTTCTCCTTTCAGCGCCTGAACCTGGTAATCGGCTAACCGAGGTTTGGGGATTTGCGGAAAATCTTGCCGGACTCGATCAACTAAGGTTAACGTAGCAAGCAAAGACCCGTAGAAATTCCAGTGCGTATCTGTCTGACAATAAACAATACGGTCGGATTTGGCAGTCGTCAGCGTATTTCGGACATCAACCACAGGAACGGTTGTATGCTGAAGCAGATAGTTTTTGATGCGGTTAAAATTAGCTTGGCTATCTACGGTCTGCAAATAGTTCGGCAGGTTCTCCGGATAAATGGTGTATGAGTCAGGAGCAATCAGCAGATAAAGTTTAGTGCCTTGAGCCGCCAGCTGTTGCTGATACGTAGTTAATCGCTGCGCAACTGCCGCCATCGTATCCGGATTGATTGCTAGCCCCTGATGACGATCCAGAATCTGATTCATGCTATTGCCCGGGTAGAACCAGCCGTTCTTACCAACAACGACCTTCTCAGGCAAAGGCGACGTATTCAGAACGTAGTATTTCCATTGGCTGTATTGGTAAAACAAGGCATTTCGCCAGCCGAAGTTTTCTTTGTAATACTGATTAAACTTAGCGATGAATGTTTGTACATGAGGAAACTGAAAAGTTGGGAAAGGGGTAAGAGTCCGTTTTTCGGTGCTGACAAAACCGGAAGATAGTCCCAGCCACTGATCCAGTGTTGGTAAGATCAATAAAATAGCAAAGCCCCAAACCGTAATTAGCGTCTTGAATCGGCTTTGTCGGTCGTTTTCGGTTTTGCTCCCCTGATTCGGAACGGTTTGTTTTGTTACGTCTTTCTCCGTCATTGCGTGATTCTTTATTAAAATCGAAAATAAATGAACGGATTATACGTATCGGCGGCCAGATACATAACCGACAGGATAAATAACCCAAACAACCCCGCAACATATACGGAATCCAGCACCAGGCGCATGGAGGCTAATCGGGCCAACACGCGATCCCAACCGCGCCGAAATTTTGCGTAAACGGGGGTTGCTAATACAATACCGATCAGAAGCGAAACGATGACTTCGGCGCTTAGAAAATGCATGGGTGAGTAACGGATTACCGACGTAGTAGAAGCTGTAAATCCCGCCATTTTTTGAAGATACTGAATAGCTTCAGGCAGGCTTTCGATGCGGAAAAAGACCCAGCCGATCAAAACAACTAGTAGTGCATAAGCATGAGCAAAAAAGGGCCATATTTTTTCCAGCCGTTTGCTCAGACCAGCTCGTTCAAGCAGTAAAAACAGGCCATGATAAAGGCCCCAGATAATAAAATTCCAACTGGCGCCATGCCATAAGCCTGTTACAAAAAATACAATTAGCAGGTTGCGGTACGTTCGGGTCTTACTGCCCCGATTACCACCCAGCGGAATGTACACGTAATCGCGGAACCAGCTCGATAGAGAAATGTGCCACCGTCGCCAGAAATCCTGTATCGACCGGGCGATGTACGGATAATTGAAATTCTCTTTGAAGTCGAAACCGACCATTTTACCCAGGCCAATGGCCATATCGGAATAGCCCGAAAAGTCGAAATAAATCTGAAGCGAGTAAGCAATAATGCCTAGCCAGGCGGTAGCCGTCTGATAGCTATCGGCGGGAGCATTGAAAATACCGTCGGCCAAACTGGCAAACGTATTAGCTAACAATACTTTCTTGGCTAATCCAATAATGAACCGCTCTGCACCAACGGCAAATTTTTCGAGCCCAGTGGAGCGCTCTGCCAATTCGGGAGCAATATCGGCGTACCGAACAATAGGACCCGCAATCTGATGCGGAAACATCGCCACGTAGGTACCATAATCCAGAAAGCTTTTATTAGCCCGAATCCGTCCCCAGTAAATATCGAGCGTGTAAGAAATACCCTGGAACGTATAAAAACTGATACCAATGGGTAAAGCTATATAGGGTAGCGTTAGGCTGTTGCTAACCGGAAGACCGGCTATTTCCGAAAAGCCTCGGGCAGTGTCAACCAAAAAATTAGCATATTTATAGTAAACTAATAAAGAAAGGCTACCGGCCAGTGACAGCCATAAACCGGCTTTTCGCTTTCCCTGCTCTATAAGTCGTCCTGCTACGTAGTTGATAAGTGCTGATACCAGCAATACGAGTACCACAGGACCTTCGCCCCAGGCATAAAAAACCAAACTAGCTGCAAACAAAAACGCATTATGCCAGTATTTGGGTAATAGGTAATAAATGAGCAGAAAGAATGGCAGATAAAGAAATAAGAAAATTCCTGAACTAAAAAGCATACTTTTTGAGGTAGTAAACGCAAAAATACTTTCTGGCTTACAAAAAGTGCGCTCGGCGCGCTATAATATTGACACGGCTAATTCCGAAACGTATTGAATATTTGTCTGATTAACAGGATTAATACGTAATGATTAAAACCTTATGCGATAAAGAACGTAATGAATCTTATGTAGATAGACATTTTAAACTTGCCTGAAAAAACTGTTTATCTATCGCAAGAGCAGCAACGTATGGTCTTATTTTATTTAATTAATGCTGCCATTCTGGGCGACAAGTAAAAGACTTTGTCTATGCGTACTCAACGAAGGTTTTTTCAGCCTATAAAAACCGCCAGCTTAACCTATGTTACTCTGTTTATTGTGCTGATCATTATAAGCTGCACGAA
>NZ_JBMDWV010000302.1:0-13379 GCF_048594605.1 Spirosoma sp. | reverse complement strand
ACGATGCGTCCACCGCGTTGTACCATGCCAAATACAGGGGCTTTTACCTTCGTGCTACGCCCTTGCGTACCGCCTACACGTTTGGATGCGTGCTTGTTCTTCTCCTTGCCGCCTACGTATGTCTCATCTGCCTCAACGATTCCCGTCATTGGTGCATCAAATGACTTGGTTTTAAGGGCGTGCTTGAGTCGGTGAAGCATAAACCACGCGGTACGCTGGGTTACGTCTAAGTCGCGGCCTAGTTGATGTGAGGAAATACCTTTCTTATGGGCGGTAATCAGGTAGGCGGCAATGAGCCACTTTTTTAGAGGCACTTTACTATCTTCAAAGATCGTACCGATACGAACCGTATACTGCTTGCGGCATTTGGCGCATTTGAAATCACCATTGGCGAACAAATACGACTTGGCGTGCTGGCAGTGAGGACATACGGGCTTACCATTCCAGCGCAATTTTGCAATGTAGCGTTTGGCGGCTAATTCATCAGGAAAACGCTCTTGTAGGTTTTCTAATGTTAACTTTGGGGAGGATGATTTCTGTGCCATAACGCTACTAATTATGACACTAATATAATGATTAACTACCTGATAATCAAACTATTTACCCTTATATTTGACCATTCATCACTAACGATTCTGTGCCTATTAGTATGCAAATATACTAAAATCGTATATAAAGTATTGGGTTAGTTATGTGATTCATTACCTAAATATGTATTTCTAAGGATGAAAATACTGTGTAATAGGGTAGAGAGCCCATTTTAGAGAGTACGCTGCTGCGGTGAATTTACCATGTAGTGTTTTTATCAATTCATATCGCCTAATTTTGAGTGTACAACGCTAACCTTTTCATTCAAGTGATTATGGATGCGCGGATTAGGGTAGTACAAACTTAATGCATCAGGTTTTCCCGCAGCGCTTTAGCAACGGCCTCCGTACCACACTGCACATGAAGTTTCTGGTAGATATTTTTTAGATGGCGTCGAACGGTTTCTACCGAAATATTACACTGAATAGCAATCATACGGTACGTATAGCCCAGTGTTAGTAGTTGGAGTAACTCCTGCTCCCGTTCGGTAATCCCATAATCCTGGCGCTTGGGATTCTGCGGCTTTTGAAAGGTTTGTAATACGCGTCGGGCAATTTCTGGCGACATAGGCCCACCGCCTTCTGCAACGTCGTGTAGCGCGGTCAGCAAGTGGGTTCCCGTATCTTTTTTGAGCAGATAGCCATCGGCACCATTGCTTAGGCAAGCGAATAGTCGGTCATCGTCGGCAAAAACGGTATGCATCAACACGCGAATCTGAACGTTTATTTCTTTCACTTGCTGAACGCATTCAATCCCGTTGCGGCCAGGCATGTCAATGTCCATCAGAACAATATTTGGCCAGTCGTGCCGTATCTGTTCGACTATTTTTTGCCCGTTGCTGTATGATCCTACCACCGAAAATTCGTTGGCACTGTTAATCAACAGTTCGAGCAGGGAGCGAAGCTGATCATTATCTTCATAAATAGATACCGTTTTCATGGGGCAGAAAGAAAAGGCTGACTCATCGTCATAAAAACAAAACTCCTAACTAATATCCCCTTTGTCAATAACCCTTTTAGGTCATAGGAAATTCAAGGACCAGGCGGGTCCCTTGACCGGGCGCCGTGTGGATGACTAATGTTCCATGTAGATTCTGAGTACGGGAGCGCATGTTACGCAAGCCATTCCGGTCGGTATCTTCAGTGGCGTTAAAACCTTTTCCGTCATCCCAGATCTCCAGTCGTAACCGTTTGGCTGTCAATGTTATAGTTATAGAAGCCTGGCTGGCTTGTGCATGCTTAATTACATTGTTGACCGATTCTTTAAAGACCAAGTAAAAATTCCGCCGTTTTTCCATGGGCAGATCAACTCCATCAATCACGTCGGGAATACTTATGGTATACGCAACTCCCGAAGCTTCAAACAATTCGGAAGCGTAGCGATTCATACGGGCTATAAGAATATTCAGCGCATCGTTGCGGGGATTTATGCTCCAGACAATATCATCCAGCGAACCGCTTAGCAACCGGGCTTCCGAAACGATTCGTTCCATCATCGACTTTGACGGATGTTCGTCGGGCAGCACTTGCCTGGCCATTGTACCCAAAATGCCAATACCACTCAGAGACGATCCAATCTCATCGTGCAAATCGGCCGAAATGTTATTGCGGATGCGCTGAAGTTGCAGCAACTGGTTCACGCGGTACTGGTACAGTGAGTAAAACGAGCCTACAATGACCAACCCAACCAGCAGCCGAAACCACCAGGTCTCGTAAAAAGCCGGTAACAGGCGTATGGACAAACTAACCGGTGCCGAGCGCCAGTTTCCGAAAGCATCGGCCGCTTTCAGACGTAACGTATACTGGCCGGGTGTTAGGTTCGTATAAGAAGCCCGATGCCCCTGACCACTGTAATGCCAGCGGGTATCGAGCCCTTCCAAAAAATAAGCATACTTCACGTTCGACGTGCGGTTGTACGTCAGGGAAGCAAAATCAACGCTAAACGCATTATCGAAACGATCAAGTTGGATAGGTTGCGTAAAGTCGTAAAAACGCTCCTGGTCATGTACCCGAAACGAACTAATAACTACCGGAGGTATCTTAACTGGACGGTCTAAATTACGCGTGTCCAGGTAGTTCATGCTATTGTGTTGCCCGATAAATAAATCCCTTCCCTGATGAATATAGAGTGCACCGGTAATATTGCTCCGACTTAATCCCTCGGCTACCGTAAAGCGGAACAACCGATGGCTGCTGGATTGGTAGGCATATAGCCCTTCGTAATTGCTAATCCAGATGGTTCCGGTTTGGTCTTCGATCAACTGACGATTTTCCCGGTCGAGAAATCCATGATGGGCGGTCAACACCCGGCGAAACGTACCGTCTGGATTGCTTTCTGTAACGCTCCCCCAGCGAGCTGCCCAAATATGTCCAGTATGGTCAATCAATACGTTATTCGTGGCCAGATCATCAGGCCGTTTAACGTGTAAACTTTGGTGATCAAAGCGGATAAACTGATGCGTGGTTGGATCGACTTTGTACACACCCTGGTACATTCCCAGCCAGATACACCCTTCCTTATCCTTTTTTATGTCGGTCAGGAAATTGTTGTTTTTCTGTAAATTCCTGATGACTTCATCGGTCCAGTAATGAAACGGCTGGCCCGTTCGGGTATCCAGGACTCGCAGGCCTTCGTCATTATTGCCCACCCATAGGCGATGCTGGTTGTCGATGAGTCCGTGGTCAACAAAGGGTACTGAAAACAACTTTCCGGCCCGACTGGCAGCCTGATTATGCACAAATCGGTTCAGGCGAGGGTCATATACCAGAACGCCATCGCCTTTGTAGTCCCATCGCAGAAGTCCAATCCAAAGTCGCCCATCATCGGTCTGTTCTATCCACATCGTTTCAGGCGACGGATTTGGATAACGGATGAGTGAAAACTGATTATGAAGCCGATTCCAGCGAATAAATCCTGTATGCGACAGGCCCAGCCAAAACGTCTGCCCCGTGCTGTCCTGCTGGTCGGCCGTAATGACATTGATTTGGACAGGCGACTTTACTAATCCCGATGGAAGGGCGATGGTCCGAATCAGATTCTCTTGCGGATTGTATTTAAGAAGACCGTTGGACGTACCCACCCACAGGATACCCTGGGTTGGGTCGCGGTAAAGGCAATTCACGGAGAAGGGTGCGGAATCAATGCCCGCGAGACGAAAAAATCGACGCTGCTCTGGTCGAAAAACAAGCAAGCCGCGCTCATCGCCCACCCAAAGTAACCGGCAACCATTTTCATCGTACCCTTCCTGCACGCAGGTTACCTCATTTTGGGACTTAGCGAGGCTGAAAAAGGTAAACGTTTCCGTTAATGGGTCAACACGTAGCAATCCCCTGCCGTAGGTGCCCACCCAGAGCATGCCGTCAGCATCGATGCATCCCCGACTTAAATACATTGGAAAGCGATACTTGGTATTGTCGCAATCGAGTCCTAACACGCAAACGAAACGATTTTTCCGCCGGTCGAAACGAAACAGCCCGTTGTCAGCACCAATGGCCCAGAGTGTATGCTGCTTATCTTCGAGAAAACCATGTGCTTTCACCCCTTTAAACGTGGTTTGACGTAGCGGATACGTAGTGACCTTACCCGTACGGAGATTGACACAGCCAATTCCGTTTTCATCCCCAAACCAACCGTTGCCATACTTGTCTTTGTAAAGGTAACCCGCCGTTTGCGGAGTACCGGTGACGGAGGCTAATCGAAACGTTTTCGGATCAATGTGGCAAATTCCCCGTCGGTCGCTGGCGAACCAGACCCGTCCGGCTGAATCAGCCGTGATACCGGTGACGAGGTAGGTCTCAGGAAATAAAAACGGGCGAAACGTACTGCCATCGTACCGGGTTGGGCATCGACGCGTACCAAACCACATAAAGCCCTGCGGATCTTTGGTGATACTATACACATCACTGCTGGGTAAGCCATCCTTTACCGACAGGTGTTCAAACGTGAGGTTAGGCACTTGTGCGAATAAAGTGGTTGTCAGAAACGCTGTCAGGATAAACCCGGTAAGCAGGTAATGCCCAAAGCGTATCTTCATGCCCTCCACCATTACGGTCTATGGTTTTATCAGCTAGCAAGATAAATTTTTTTCCTGAGTGACAATAGTTTTACCAGTTGTTTAAAAGAGTAAGTATATAGGGTTATTGTTTTCGGTTAGTAAGCCCCAGAAATTTGTTGATGACTATCTTTCCTATTCTTATGAAAATCACAAGTATACTGCTCGTGTCTACATGGTTACTGTTCCTTTGGCAGAAACCAACGGAAGGCACGACGAACCATTTGCCTGGCAAACCGGGCTTCTACGTAAAAGGTCGGTTTCTGTACGATCCGTGCAACAACAAAGTCACTTTGCGAGGGGTCAATAAAATGAACATCTGGACCGATCGGACGGGCGCGTCCTTCACCGAAATTGCCAGGTCGGGTGCCAACAGCGTTCGGATTGTCTGGAAAGCCTATGAAGACAACGGACAGCCTACGAAAGCCGCCGACCTTGATAACCTGATTACAAAGTGTGTGGCGCAGAACATGATCCCGATTGTCGAAGTCCATGATGCTACCGGCAACTGGAGCCAGCTGGGAAAAATGGTCGCTTTCTGGCAGCGAGCAGATATAGTGGCTGTCATTAAAAAGCATGAAACGTATTTGCTGGTTAATATTGCCAATGAATGCGGCAATGACACGGTAACCGACGCTCAGTTTACGCAGGGTTATACAAACGCGGTGAAGCAACTGCGTAAGTCGGGTATTCATACGCCTTTGGTTATTGACGGAAGCGATTATGGTAAAAATCTTGAACAACTCGTTCGGGTGGGCGCAGGTCTGACTCAGATAGACCCCGATAAGAATCTGCTGTTCTCTGTTCATACGTACTGGCCCATTGCCTCCGGAGCCACTCCGCAGTTTATAAAGGACCAGTTCCAGGCGGCCGTCTCGGCCGGACTTCCGTTTATCGTGGGCGAATTTTCGGCGTACGGTGCGTACGCCGGAGGAGCCAGCCAATGCGGACCCAAAGGAACCGTTGATTACCAGACCATTCTTTCCGAGACACAACGGCATGGGATCGGCTGGCTGCTGTGGGAATGGGGACCTGGCAACACGGGCGGGGGTGATCCACTTTGTGTGGTCATGGACATGACCGTTGACAGCAAGTTCAGTACGCTGAAAGGTTGGGGCAAAGAAGCGGCCATTACTAACGCAAACAGTATTCAAAAAACATCGGTGCGGTCGCCCTTTTTAGTTAATAAACGCATCTGTAAATAGGTTTCGACAGACCTGATTAACCCTTACCGTTCGCTCAGTGGGTGTAAAGGGTTATGGACAAGCGCCCATAAATCGGAGAGCTTTGACCCATCGTTGCACGAACGCTTCGAGAGGCACTGGTAATTGATCCATAACCCATGAAAAACAGCACGGTACATTCGTTTGTGTTGAGTTCAGTATGCCTTGGTTTATCGCTTGGTTTCGCGCCCGTTCCCGCCCCCGATATTACGGGCTCATGGCGCATGACGGCGCATCAGATCGCTCCGGCCAAGGACGGTATTACTGATTTGTACGGTCACTTCAAGGAGTTGTACGGCGGTTGCCAAAAAGACATGGGCGTCGTATTGAATGCGGATAAGACGGTACGTATCACGCCAGCCGGAGGCTGTCAGAATCCGCTGGGCAATCTGATTATGAAGACGGCGGCCAGATTTATGCCGTCGGGCAACGTAACGTGGGACGTAAACGCGGATAAGGTTAGCCTTCAGGACAAAAAAGGTCAACGTCGGGAGTATACGCTACAGCAGAGCGGTTCGGATATGCAGTGGCTTTTTGACGAAGCCGATGGACAGACGACGGTCCATCATACCATTGTGTTCAAACGCGATTGATCGGGCTGATGCATTCATGCTCCATTTGCTCAATGGGTATAAAGGGTTATGGACAACACCCTATAAATCGGAGAACTTTGACTGGCAAATAGGGCTGGTCTGTTGTATTCATTTTACATAAAAGCTATTTTCTTATGAATCAGTACTGCATAGCGTTTATACTGCTGGTTGTAAAGATGACGAACACACAGGCTCAATCGGTCAGTACGTTGTACGCATTCAATCAGCCCCAGGGTCCAGCGATTTCCAAAGCGGCTCCGACAAATCCGAAAGCGGCAGAAAAGCCCTTTTATATAAAGGCCTATGGATACTACAGCTTGCTAACACCCGGAACGAGTATCAACTACGATGTAATACAAACTCAGATCAGTTTGCCCAATTCGTTTAAGGCCACCAGGACGAATCTGGGAGCTGGGCCACGCGCGGGTCTGGGGATAGGTTTTATCCTTAGTGATTTCATCAACGTTGGTGTTGATGCCGATCTATTACTTGGAAAGTCTGTAGAAACAAACGTCAATGTTTTTACGGGTAACAGCAATACATTCACTAATTACAACATAACCTCAACTACTACCCTGAATGTCTTATCCATCATTCCCAACATTACGTTTAAAGCTCTTTCCCGGCCAGCTTATTACATTTATAACCGACTAGGGCTGGTTGGTGGCATTGTGCTGGACTATAAACAGGTCAACCGAACGATTCAGACCCCTAATCGAGGAGCGATTACTACGTCTGAGAGCACCAGCGAGTACACAAATAATTCGCTGGCTATTGGCTATCAGGCGGCCTTGGGGGTTCAGTTTCGATTGAGTCAGAGCATCCGCGCTTTTGCCGAAATAGTGGCCTATAATCAGTCATTTAAGCCCCGGGAAGTGCAAAACACGAGTATGAGTACTACCAGCGGGAAAACCACAACCAGCAATTCATCCGTTTCCTACAAAGATAACGGCGACTATTTAGCCACTCCTACCGAATTTCCAACCTTCAACGTAGCGATTAATAGTGTTGGGGTAGGTGCTGGGTTCTTATTTCGACTATAAACGTTCCTGGTCTGGCTTTCTCGCCCAGCTATACACAACTTATCAAACCAGATAAGCATGAATCGATTTATCTCTTTTCTCGCCAGCATGCTCATGACCGTAGTGGCGTTACGTGCACAACCACTCACTGCGTACAATGAGCCAAATCGCGCTGCCAAACCAGTTGCAGCGAAAGCGGCCGAATCGCCTTTCTTCATAAAAGTATTTGGGATTTACGGCCTGCTAACGCCCGGTACGAGGATTTATAACAGTGAATCACTGAGCCAAAGCGGGACCGTATATCCATTTAAGACAAGCAGCAAAGGAATAAGTGGTGGCCCGCGCGCTGGTGTTGGTGTTGGACTGATTGTCAACGACTTTATTAATATCGGTATTGATGCCGACTTGCTGTTCGGCACACCGGTAAAGGTTGAAGTGGGCTACAATGATGGTTTTGCTAAATCGACTACCACGTCGATCACTACGTTGAAGGTTGTATCGGTTATACCGAATATAACTTTCAAAGCGCTTTCCCGACCCTCCTTCTACATTTACAATCGGCTTGGTTTGGTAGGTGGCATGGTGCTGGATTATAAAACGGAGACCAATACGGTCAATCAGCTTACAGCCGGAACCTTTACGACGAGTGGTGTTACAAGTGACTATACGAAAAACTCGCTGGCATTGGGCTATCAGGCGGCCTTGGGGGTTCAGTTTCGATTGAGTCAGAGCATCCGCGCTTTTGCCGAAATAGTGGCCTATAATCAGTCGTTTAAACCACAAAGACTTGAAAAAACCAGCACGACCAGCTCGACGAGTGCCGTTACGGTAGAGGTCACCGAATATAAGGACCAGGGAATCGAGATACCTACTACGAATCCGACTACCCGTAAACCTCAAACCGGTCAGCAGCAAATCTTTACCGTGCCTATGAACAGTATCGGGGTAGGGGCTGGCTTAACCGTTCGATTTTAATCGCCATGCCACAGCCCTACTACGCCCTGCCACTGCGGTTCGATGAAATTCTGAACCATCACCTACATCCGACTTGCTCATTGCCGCAGTCGATCGCTCAGAATTTGTATCTGATGCTGACGACCCACTTCAGGGAATCTCGGTATAACGAGTCATTCGGATGCAGTTTATGGGACGAAGACTTTGCCAATCAGGCCAATAGCCGCTGGAAAGAAGACATCCGGCAGTCGATTGAGGACTCCATCACCGCGCACGAAAAAAGACTCGCTCAGGTGCGCGTCCGGGTCGAGCTAGTGGATCATGAAATGCAGCTCAGCCGGACAAATCGCCGGGTGAAACGTCGTTTAAGTGTGTGGATCGATGGTGTGTTGGTACGAACGAATGAATCCTTTGCTTTTCAACGGAGTCTGTTCTTAGCGCCTTTGGCAACAGAATAACGCATGACTATGACAAATCTTGGCTCAGACACTTTCACCCGCGACCGCGTAAAAACCCGGATGCTACGGCGGGCAGCTGACCTATGGGGCTATGCGGAGTCTGATCTGGATAGCTTTGATCCATTAGTAGCGATGTTGATTGAAGCCTGTTCCGTCGAGTTTGAGCGGGTGTCCGTTGAGCTGGGCAATACTCAAACCCGACTGCTCGACCGGCTGGCGCAGGTGCTGCATCCCGAACCCGACGTAGCGCACCCCGCTTTTGCTGTCGTCCAGGTTCGTTCCCTTGAACCCCAGACCATTCTGTCTCCCACCGTTCTGCTGGGCGCGAAACGGGCCGCAGAGTTTCAAGCGAATCAGACGAGTGGTCCCGATACGTATTTTTCAGCCGTCCAACCATATTCGGTAGTGAATGGGTCTGTTCAATACGTTGCTACGACGGAAGCGATAATCCGAATTGATGATGCAACGCAGAAAACGTCCGTGGCGCAACGTCAGGGGAATCCGGTCGTACAACCGTATCAGTCCGTATGGATAGGCCTGGAGCTTGCCGATGACGTAGCTTCGCTGGAAGGGGTGACCTTCTTTTTCGACTGGCCTGATGAAGCTGGTTCTACCAATTACTATTCGGCATTAGCTCAAAGCTCCTGGCTGCTGAATGGGCAGGAATTACAGGTTCAGACAGGAATGCCGGAAGCACCAACCGACTCGCCGGTAGATTTACTTTTCGATGGTCTGAAAAAACGGGAGAAACAGGCGATGATGCTGTACAACCGGCAGTTTATTACCATCAAGACTGCACCCACGTTCAGGACATCCGGTCAGCAAAAAGAAACATATCCGAAGGCAATCGGGCAGTGGTTTTCCGAGCGGGATCTGCGAATGCTGAAAGAACCTTTATGGTGGATTGAGTTACGTATATCCCATACCGTTAGTAAAGATGCGTTACTTAATAGCCGGATCGGCATTAACTGTTTCCCCGTTCTGAATCGACGACTTCAGCGGATTACGTATCGACTTCAGCAGACGCTAAATATTATCCCGCTCGAAACGGATCGGTACTTTTTGGCCATGCGCGACGTGCGAACCAGCCAGAACAAACAACTGACGGCTATTCCACTTGGTAACTTGTCGGATTTGTCGGCCAACACCTACATGGTTCGCTACGGTGTCAGCCGGTTCGATGATCGGGACGCCCGCCAGACCCTGGTTAATTTACTGGATTTATTACATGACGAAAGTGCTTCATTTAGCGCTCTGGGCGAAGATTTTCTAACGGCTGTACTGCGGGAGCTGGACCAGGCGCTGGCCAGGCTGGAAGTCAAAGTGGAACAGAAGACCCGCCGACGAGATGCCATTCCTTATCTGATTGTTAAGGCCCAGCAACCGGGTGAGACCGTATACATTGATTACTGGACCTGCGATGGTGAAACGGCAAACCGGATACCAGCGGGTAGCCGCCTGACTCCCTCTGCTGACAATTCGCTGCGAAAAGACGCGAGCTTTCTGATGACCACAACCAGTGGGGGCCGCGGACGACCAACGGAATCGGAGAAAATTAGTCAGTACAAACGGTCTCTGTTGACCCGTAACCGAATCGTCACGCTGGAGGACGTACGAGCCGTTTGCCAGGCCGAGTTGGGAGGGCATCTGCGCTCTGTTCAGGTCGAGCGGACGTTCCGGGTAGATGCATTGCCAGCCAATGGGTTTCAGCGGTGTATTCGGGTACGTCTGGAGCCATCAGCGTCAAGTGCATACACCGCCGTTGACTGGCGGGAGCAGGCAAACCTGCTAACAGCGCAATTACAGGAGCAGTCTGTGGCTGCCTTACCGTATCAAGTTGAGGTAATAACAAATTAATACGAGAATAACCCGATGGAACCATTAAACGTATACGCTGAACCCTTAAATCACCTGCCGGTTGACCTGCGGGCGGAAGTGGTATTGGCCGATATGCTGGATGATGGCGTTACGTTGGATGACTTGATTGTCAATCCAGTCGGGTTATTTAAACGTCCGTACGGGCGCGATATTAGTCGGGTAGCGTGGGTAGAAGCACAACATAAAGCGCGGAGATGGTTGCAGATCGATTTAAACCGAAGTGGTTTATATGATTTATTGCCGGAAGGAGTTTTTCATCAACCCACCAGCCATGATACGTCATCTTCGAAGGAGAGTACATTGCGCGAGATGGCCATTCAGCACGAGCGCGAACAGCAGGCCCGACGCTTTTTTCTGCCATTCGAGCAGGAGTTTTTTCGACTACGAGTACGTATAGAACAGGAACAGCGAAACTTTTTATTCGGCGATGACAATCACGCAGCCGACGTAGCATTGGATTGGTTTTGGGGGCTGCCTTCTTTCCTGACGCCCATTCAACGAATACGCTTGCGGTATCTCTTACCGATAATGCACCAGATCGTAGGCAATTTGTCGCTGATGGAAGCCTGCTTTGGCCAACTGATCGATGAGCGGGTAAGCCTACAAATCGAGTCGTCGGAACAGATATGGCTCCTAAGCGATACGCCTACCCTGGGTCAGTGGCAACTGGGTGTAGATTCGGTGTTCGATGGTTGGATCACCGACGGTGAGCCTATACTTAGCATCACCGTACATATCGACCAGCCGGATAAGCTTATGGATTATTTGCCGGGAACAGCGGGACATCGACTGCTCAACTGGCTGACGGGCTACATCGTGCCAATGGACCTGAACAGCCGCCTGAAGCTGGATACATCGGCCCTGGCAGACACGTTTGTACTCGCTGAAGAGGATGCACTCGGCCGACTGGATTTTACGACGTTTATCTAACCAACTACGACGATGACCATACCTGAACTAACCTACCCACCTGTCAACTGGATCGATGGCATGAAAATCGCCCGTCGGCATTTTACGGAGTGGGAAAACTTTATGCACGATCAGCTTCGCGACAGCAATGCTCAGGGGCTATCGCGGTTTCGGTATGGAATTCTGCCTGCTGAAAATGCCCTGGATGTACAGATTCAGTGCGATTTTAATCAGCAGATTCAGGTGCAGCTTCGAAGTTGTCAGGCCATCAGCCCTCACGGCGCCCGCATTGATTACCACAACAGAACGGATGCCTTAACGTACACTACGTCGTTTCCCCGGTTGGCCGAAACGTATGGTTTACAGACCGGCAACCCGCACCGATTTGACGTCGTGTTGACGGTTGATCCGTTCAATAGGGTTCCCTCCGGTCAACCCATTCTGACCGAGACGCCCCCCCGCCATCCGCACACTCGTCCTGAGTACCGACTCAGTGTCGTGCCATCCGTCCAGCTACAACCCGGCGATTTTAGCTATCAGTTGATTCTGGGACGTATCCGGTATGGCAATGGGGAATTGCAGGCCGATACTGACTATTTACCGGCCTGCACCTCCGTTTATAGCTTACCTGGTTTGCAACGGTGGCACCAGGTATTTGGCAAACACCTGGAATCGCTGGAGAACAGCGCCTATAAAATTTTACAACGGACGAAGGAACGGGATACCCGCAACGTGCTTCAGACGAGTACCCTACTCATCGCGGAGCGGATGGTCTTTGTGCTGAGCGATATCACCACGCGCTATAGCTGGATCATTCCGTACGAACCCCCCATCCAAATGGCCGAAGTGCTTTTGCGCCCCATTCAAGCAATGCGGGTTGTGATGACTATCCTCAGTGGGCGCGAGCGCGAAGAATTTATTGGCTACATCAGTGAATGGGCCGACCTGACACCAGGTGCACTGGAAGCGCAGCTTAATGCTATCCTGCAGCTCCCCTACGAACACACCGAACTGAGTAGCCTCTTCGCGGAGATAAATACCTTTTATCAGATGCTAAGCAATGTCTTTTATAAACTGGCTCAACTGGACTTTATCGGAAAGCGTAAAGGCCAAAATGTCTTCATCATCGAACACGAAGTAAAAGATACGCCCCCGGAAAAACCACGTTCGCGCTGGAGCCCATTAGGCTAACGTAACGGAAAAACGAGCATAACCTGGTTACCGGCCAGCCTGGCCTATTCATCCTTTCTAACTCATTACGTACCTATGGAACCATTAAATAAATCCGAACGACAACAGGCGCTGAGCCGATTTCTGGGCGTGTATTGCTTATCGCTTAGTGTACCGCTGCTAGCGGTGTATCTGCTGTTCAGTGCACCGAACTACGTATTGAAAGAAGAAAATGCCCGGCTCAACGAAACACTTTCCGAGCAGACGCAAAAGATCATGAAACGGATGGATGGCGTAACGGCCGATCTGAAGAATCTGCAAACGACCGACCAGGCTTACCTGAAGGCGACTGATATTGAAAAAGGAAGTCTGAAAAATCAGCTTTCGGGATTGGAGAACGGGTTACAGCAACAGGTAAACGGCATTAAATCCGATACGGCTCAGTTGCAGCCTATCAATAAGAAACTGTCGGGCGGGGTCATCAGTGCGTATGATGCCGTGCTGACCTACCGAAATAACATCAGTTACCTGCG
>NZ_JBMDWV010000301.1:0-18438 GCF_048594605.1 Spirosoma sp. | reverse complement strand
CCTGTCATCGGATAGCCGTAAAAGCTGTCTAGAAAATCAAAATTCGCAACGTAATGAAGATTATCAACATAGTTTTTTGGATTGGATGTGTGCTGATAGGAATGGCTAGCTTTCGGCCATCTTTACCTGATAACGGCCCATACGTATCGCCGTCTGTATCAGCCGATACCGTAAAAATAGATGCCGAAACGGGCTTGATCAACGACCCGAATCTGATGATGGTAAAGTCGCAATGTACGGCCTGCCATTCGTCAAAACTGATTCTGCAACATCGCTTTACGAGGGCTGGCTGGCTGGAGCGCATCCGATGGATGCAGAAATACCATAAACTCTGGGATTTGGGAGAGTCAGAAAAAGTGGTTTTGGATTACCTCGAAAAACACTACGGACCTCAGTCAGGCGAAGCAAAAGCAGCTTTCCGGCGCGCACCCTTGAAAAAGATTCAGTGGTATAAGTTGGACTAACAATTAATTACAGAGCATTCGTCGTTAGGACTGCTCTGTAATTAAAATTTACTCCCGAAAATCAAGTTTAATTTTCTTTCCGGAAACCCGTTCCAGCAGCGGACGTAGCATGCGGTCGGCGTTACGGCGGGTTTGCTCCAGAATGCCACTTTTTAGCGCTGATTGCTGAACCTGCCGCTCCGCCTGACGATATGCATCGCTCACTAATTGTGACTCGTTCAGAAACGAAAACCGGGTGTCGTACACGCGCGAGCGATCATGGTTGATCTTCCACCCGCAAAGTTCAGGTTTGGGCAATTGTACCGTAATGGAGTCGTCGTCAGCAATAATATTGGTTGCCGCGATTTGGGTCAAATCAATACAGCCAGTGGCTTCACTTTCAACAATGAGAATGGCGTTAGCATTGGGCAGAAACGTATTGATCTGTTCATGTTCAACAATATCCTTGAAGGTATATTTTACCAGTTCCAGCTTTCCCAAAGCCGTTACTTCTTTCAATATAATGCTTTGCGTCGTTTTGTCGCCCCGTCGGAAGCGACTTAAATAGTCATTGCCGCGAATTTGCTCCCAGATAGCAATCAATCCAACGCCTATAAGGGCAATGATAAACAAACGAAATAAAGCGTTGATGAGTCGGGACATAGTGCTTTTTAAGTTGCGAACGGGATTTTCTTAATGAACGAAAAAATAGCTTATAAGGCTATAATAAAAAACTCCCCAAGGATGCTTCCTCAGGGAGTTCAATGTGTATATCGGTAAATATTAGTAGCTACGTTTGGGCTCTTCAGCGGCCTGTTTCTCCAGATCAAACAAATCGTTCAGTACGTCGATAAGGGTTTCGGCTTCACCACGCTTGCAGGCAGCTTTAAGTTGCAACACAGGCAGTTTGATAATCTTTTGCATAATCCCCCGCGTAATTTTATCAACTTTTTCCGACTCATCAGGAGTCAGATGCTTTAGATGCCGGGCAATTTCATCGCGACGAATCTGCTCCAGGGCATTTTTCAGCTTGTTGATCGTGGGCGATACAACCATCTCTTTCGACCAGTCGCCGAATTCCGTTACAGCCTGAGTTATAATCGCTTCGACCTGCGGAATGGCAGCCAGACGTTGCTGAAGGGCTTCGTCGGCACGATTCCGGATATGGTCGATGTTATAGACCAGTACACCCGGAATTTGCTCAACAGCTGCATCAACGCTACGTGGTACGGATAAATCAATGAAATACTTAAACGTTAGTACTTTAATCGTTTGCAGCAATGTGGGCGTAATGAGTGGATCATCAAGCATCACCGATGAAATAATGACATCAGCCCGCTGAATCTCATCCGTCAAATCCGCAAAATTGGCAACGCGGAAACCGAGCTGACTGGCCAGTGCTTCTGCTTTCGCCTGGGTGCGGTTGCAGAGCGTAATATTGGCTCGGTTCCAAACTCCGCCAGAGCGGGCTTCCAGATTTTTGCAAACATCTGTTCCGATTTCACCCAGACCAATGACCAGTACGTTTGGGCTTTGATGATCACCGACCAACTCTTCGATAAGTTCAACCGCAGCGTAGGAAACCGAAGCGGCTCCATCGCGGAATGGTGTTTCCTGAGCGACCCGTTTATTCGTAAAGAAAATCGTGTGCATCAGCCGGTGCAGAAATGGACCTGCCATCTCTAAATCGGCCGACCATTGATACGATTGCTTTACCTGATTCGGTATCTGCATATCGCCGACGACCTGCGAATGCAGACCAACACAGACTTCAAACAGGTGTCGGACAGCATCGTCGTGGGCATTGAAAAACTCGAAATAAGGCAAATAGTTGTCTGTATTGATCAGACCTTTCTCAATCAATAGCAGCCGGGCAATGTCGGCGTTTAGGTCCTGCTCGAAAGCATAGTATACTTCGGTTCGGTTGCAGGTAGAGATAACTAACAGATCAGCTAGCCCGAAGAAGTCCCGCAATCGGAGCATCAATCGCTTGGCTTCGTCTTCATTAAGTGCAATTAATTCCCGTACCTGAAGCGGTGCTGTCTTATGGGATAAACTAATTGCTTTGAAGGTATCTAACATTGCTATAAATCGTACTAATTGGCCTTCGCCTAGACAAAATTACAGTATAATTGCCGTACCTGAATGGCCACTGACCAATCGGTTTGCTATTTAGAATTTATCCAAATAATTGCGTTGTGTCCAGGCTCAATCCTATTTTAAATTTTAACACAAATACGGCTGCGGACGTTCGATTTTACACAATTGAAGCACTTTTATCGTTAACAAATGAGAGTGATACGTCCAACTGGAATCAATACGGATCGATAAATACATAGGTTGCTTATCGTGCTTGAATTTAACCAGGTAAGTAACCCCACACTATGCTGAAGTCATTCGACATTTATAGTCAGAACAATGTTCTGAAGATTATAGTAGCACTGAATCTACTATTGGTGGGAACAGGCTCGCTGCTTTATACAAATCGGCTGATTACAAAGCTGGAAGACAGAGAGAAGCAGTACGTTCAGCTGTACGCCAAGAGCATCGCTTTTTTGGTAGATACTAGTCATACGAATTCCGCCGACCTTAATTTCGTAACAAGTGAAATTCTGGAAGCTAACAAAACGATTCCGGCTATCTACGTCAACCATGATGGGCATATCGCCCAGTATCGAAATTTTGTTATAGACAAAACTCTGCCCGCTGAACAAACCCAAAAGATTTTACGTGAGAAAATTGTTGAAATGCGGAAAAACCACGAACCTATACTTGTAGAAATGGGCGATGGTCAACGCGGACTCGTTTATTATAATAACTCCAGTTTACTCAGGCAATTAACCTACTTCCCTTATGCTCTCTTAGTCATTCTAACAGCCCTGGGCGTATTAGCATATCTGGCTTTTAGTTCATCGCGACGAGCAGAGCAGAACCGGGTCTGGGTTGGCTTGGCTAAGGAAACGGCCCATCAGCTCGGTACACCCATGTCGTCGCTCATGGCTTGGGTAGAGTATATGCGTTCCGATCCTGATCAGTTTGATACGTCGATTACGGACGAGATTGAGAAGGATGTTCAGCGTCTGGAAACCATTACGGCTCGCTTTTCGAGTATTGGTTCCGTACCGACGCTGAAAGAGGAAAATCTGAACGACGTAGTGCGTCAGTTTACTGACTACTTATCAAAGCGTATTTCAACCAAAGTGAAGATGAGCCTTACCAGCCAACTGCCACCCAATGAGATGGTCAGGATTAATAAATTGCTGTTTGAATGGGTAATCGAAAATATCTGCAAGAATGCCGTCGATGCAATGAAAGGAACGGGCGAACTTCGTCTGAATATCACGCAATTACCTCATAAAGGAGTAGCTATCGATATTACCGATACAGGTAAAGGAATCTCGAAAGCCAATATGCAGAAAGTATTTTCGCCAGGTTTCAGCACTAAAAAGCGTGGCTGGGGACTTGGTTTGACGTTAGCTAAACGTATAGTCGAAGAATACCACAGCGGTAAGCTATTCGTCAAAAGCTCGGAAATTGGCAAAGGCACTACGTTCCGGATTGTTCTGAACGCCGACTGATATTCAGTCAGATTGTCTAATTAAAAAAAGGCAGCGAGATCGTATCGGTTTCTATGACATTACTTTCCTGCAAAGCCCGATCCCGAATCTTGATTTGAAATTTGGTTGGGTAAAACCGGGAACCAACTCCGTACTGGTAAACCTGATTAAAATCAAGCGTTCCCTCAATAGCACCCTTGGGCTTATCTTTAGCCAGGTTAGGAAATGTAAGGAAGTTGTTGATTGGAAGCTTAAGTTCTACGTACTGTCTGTTAATCAAACGAAAAGTCTTTATCTGATAGTTGCTCCAGCCACCGTTTGAGAAATAGCGGGTAGAGTCTGCTTTGTAGGTGTCTGAGCTGGTACCCAGGTCACCATCGCCGTCTTTGAAGCCAATTGTAATCACAATTGAATCGCGTTTGGATTGACCGACTCCTGAACCGGCTGCTATGGTGTACTTATCAATGCCTTTAAACTCAATAGCGGGCGTATTGGAGTAATCGGGTTCGTTAAAACAGGACGATAAAGTCAGGGCGATGCCTAACACGAAGAAATACGGTTGAATTAGTTGCCGTCGCATACTGTTGTACTCGTTGTGCAATAAACGCTTTTATTACTTTGTCTTTTTCATTAACACTTTCGCCCGAAGCCGTTACGCATCGGCAGTCACTTCGACAGCAGATTCTGAATCTTGGCAGCCGTTTACTCGATCGTGCTACGTTCGAATCGCTGGCGTTAGCTGTTTTTCGCTATCAGGCGCATCATAACGCAATCTATCGTAATTATCTGCGCTATCTGCATATACAGCCTGACCGGATTACTGCCTTGCGCCAGGTTCCGTTTATGCCGATCGGTTTCTTTAAAAAACATACCGTACTGACGGGTACGCCTGCTAACCTTTTTGATACGTTGACATTCGCCAGCAGCGGTACTACTGGCGAACAAACCAGTCGTCACTACGTACCTGACGCTGCCCTCTATGATGCCGTCAGTGTGCAGATTTTCGAGCAAACCTACGGTTCCTTAACCGACTTTCATATTCTGGCGCTGCTGCCGTCATACCTTGAACGAAATAACTCCTCACTGGTGTATATGGTTCAGCAATTTATGGCGCGTACTACGTCAAATCAGTCCGGTTTTTTTCTGCACAATCACCAGGAACTGACGGCTACGCTCCAGCAACTTGCCCGGCAGAAAGATTCAAAAAAGATTTTGCTGATTGGCGTTACGTTCGGCTTGCTCGATTGGGCTGAATCGGGACAGGATTTATCGTTTCTGGGACAATTGCCTAACCTCATTGTTATGGAAACCGGCGGGATGAAAGGACGCCGAAAAGAACTATTACGTGAAGAAGTGCACGAAATTTTAATGAATCAGCTAGGCATTCGTGCGGTTCACTCTGAATATGGTATGACTGAACTGCTTTCGCAGGCCTATTCAACAGGCAATGGCGTGTTCAGCCCAAGCCCGACGCTACGTGTTTTTCTGCGTGATATCAACGACCCGTTTCTAATCTATCCCGACGACTATACGCGCACCGGCGGTATGAACGTAGTAGACCTGGCTAATCTGGATTCGTGTTCGTTTATCGAAACTCAGGATTTAGGGCAGTACGTTAGTCAGGAGGCCGATTTTCGTGTGATCGGTCGATTTGATAATTCGGATGTTCGGGGCTGTAACCTGATGGTGTTGTCGTAACAATCGGTTGGTTATTTATACCAGATAGAGTGGGTTTATTTCAGAACCCGCCTTGCTATCCAGCCTAAAACTTCGTAAATTAGCCAGATTCTAAACGCTGCTAATGAACTTTAAATTAACCTCAGAATTTCAGCCTACCGGCGATCAGCCGAAGGCTATCGAGCAACTAGTCAAGGGTGTAAATGAAGGCGAATCTGCCCAGGTATTGTTAGGCGTGACGGGGTCCGGTAAGACCTTTACGGTAGCTAACCTCATTGCACAGACCAACCGTCCAACGCTCGTACTGAGCCACAACAAAACCCTGGCCGCTCAGCTTTACGGTGAATTCAAGCAATTCTTCCCCGAAAATGCGGTTGAGTACTTTATTTCTTATTACGACTACTATCAGCCGGAAGCGTACATTGCAACGACCAATACGTACATTGAAAAAGACTTGGCCATCAATGAAGAAATCGACAAGTTACGGCTGTCGGCCACTTCAGCACTGATGAGCGGCCGTCGCGATGTAATTGTGGTCGCGTCGGTGTCGTGCATTTACGGAATGGGAAATCCCGACGAGTTTAAGCGGAACGTAGTACGGATTGGGGTTGGCGAACGACTGAGCCGTAACCAGTTTTTACACCAGCTTGTCGAGATTTTATACAGCCGAACGGAAGGCGAATTCCAACGGGGTAGTTTCCGGGTGAAAGGCGATACGGTTGATGTGTACGTAGCGTACGCTGATTTTGCTTATCGGATTATTTTCTTCGGCGACGAAATTGAAACCATACAACGTATCGACCCATCAACAGGGAAGAAAATTTCGGATGAAAATCTGGTAGCCATTTTCCCTGCCAATCTGTTCGTTACGGGACGGGATACGCTCAACAACGCCATGTATGAAATTCAGGACGACCTGGTGGCGCAGATCCGCTATTTTGAATCGGAGTTTCGGGAGCAGGAGGCTACCCGTATCCGCGAACGTACCGAATTTGACCTTGAAATGATGCGTGAACTGGGGTATTGTTCAGGTATCGAAAACTATTCCCGCTATTTTGACCGTCGTTTACCCGGCCAGCGCCCTTTCTGTCTGCTTGATTATTTCCCAGATGATTATCTATTAGTCGTCGACGAAAGTCACGTAACGATTCCGCAGATACGAGCCATGTGGGGTGGCGACCGATCCCGCAAAACGGCGCTGGTTGACTATGGTTTCCGGCTGCCTTCGGCGATGGATAACCGTCCACTTACATTCCAGGAGTTTGAGGATATGTCAGGGCAAACGATATACGTATCGGCCACGCCATCCGATTACGAACTACGTAAGAGTGAAGGCGTTGTGGTTGAACAATTGATTCGGCCAACGGGTCTGCTCGATCCTGAAATCGAAGTACGTCCAAGCCTTAATCAGATCGACGATTTACTGGAATCAATTGACAGCCGGGTTAAGAAAAATGAGCGCGTATTGGTTACTACGTTGACGAAACGAATGGCCGAAGAACTGACCAAGTACCTTGAACGCGTGGGAATTAAAACCCGATACATTCACTCCGAAGTTAAAACGCTCGACCGGGTAGAAATTCTGCGGGATTTGCGGCTTGGCAATTTCGATGTACTGGTAGGGGTGAATTTGTTACGTGAAGGGCTGGATTTGCCCGAAGTTTCGCTGGTTGCCATCATGGACGCCGATAAAGAAGGGTTTCTGCGCGACATTCGCTCATTGATACAGACTATTGGCCGGGCGGCACGTAACGCGAACGGCAAAGTGATCATGTATGCCGATACCATTACGGGATCGATGCAGAAAGCAATTGACGAAACGAACCGCCGTCGGGCCATCCAGATGGAGTACAACACCGATCATGGCATTACACCGACAACGGTTCTGAAATCTCGTGAGGCCATTATGGGCCAAACGAAAGTGGCTGACTCGAAACCCAAGCACTTCTATGTTGAACCGGAAGAGATCCGTATTGCAGCTGATCCGGTGGTGCAGTACATGGGCAGGGGCGATCTGGAAAAGATGATCAATGAAACGCAATCCAAAATGGAACGGGCTGCTAAAGATCTTGATTTTCTGGAAGCGGCTCGCCTGCGGGATGAGTTATTTCAGTTAAGGGATAAATTGAAAAAGGAGACTGCATAAATCTGAGATAATTTAAGAACTGAGACCATCACGCTCATATTTCCTTGAGGTAATGCGATTCGTGTGGACGCGTTACCTCATTGTATTTTACGGCTAAGCCAAAATCTTCCTACCTTGCAGCCTATCAGCTAAAATCACTGATTTCATTATGAAACGGATTCTTATTATCCTGGGTATTATTGCAGCTATTGCGCTCGTTGGCTTTTTTACACTACGTAGCTGGACCAAATCCAGCAGCCCTGAAGCAATCGCTCAGATTGATCAGAATGGCTTGAAAATAAAAGTAGATTACTGTCAGCCTTACAAAAAAGGACGTAAAATTTTTGGTGGACTGGTGCCTTACGGAAAAGTTTGGCGTACTGGTGCCAACGAAGCAACCGTCATCGACTTTGATCAGAACGTAATTGTGGCAGGGCAGCCTCTGGATGAAGGCGAATATTCACTCTGGACAATCCCGTCTCAGGACGGCTGGATCGTTATTTTTAACAGTGAAACCGGCCAATGGGGAACAAATTATGACCAGACAAAAGACGTACTACGTGTTCCGGTCGTTTCGCGCAAACACAGTCCAATGGCTGAGCAATTTTATATCAGCTTCGTTCCGGCAACGAATGGTACTGATATGATGCTGGTTTGGGATGAAACCGAAGCAGTTGTTCCTATCCAGAGACGGTAACGCTCCGGCCTCTACTGGAAGCCTTGATTTACCGATGAAAACTGGCTGCAATAAATTTTAGCGCGTCAGGCAAGCCAGTACGCCAGTATGTCCACGTATGAGCGCCATCCCGGGCCCGGTATTCGTGCGGAATTTTGCGATCAAGCAACGCAATATGCAGCATTGCGTTGCCTACGGTCAGTCCGTCGTCGTCGCCACAATCGATGTACCAGCGAACTTTGCCAAGATCACCTTCGGGAGCTGATTTAGCCAGAATGATCGGGCTATTCCGTTTCCAGGTAATCGTCAACCGTTCTTCGCCCTTGACCGGCCCGCTGAACAAAGGCGCATATACCGTATTATATCGTTCGTCGGGAACGCTCATGAGTGCTTCGTCTGTGCGGACAGCCGCGCTAAGGGCAGCGCAGGCACTAAAAAGTTCGGGGTGATGCATCGCCAGCACTAACGACCCATAGCCACCCATTGATAAACCCGAAACTGCCCTGAACTCCCGTTGTGGCCGCGTCCGAAACATGGTATCGATGTGTGAAATGAATTCCTGCACAAACATATCCTCGTAACGTACCTTGCTCTGATAATCGTTGATGTAGAACGTAGCACCGGCATCAGGCATCACAATAATCATCGGCGGGAACTCTCCTGACCGTATTCCTGCATCGGCAATGCGGTCGGCTTCACCAAATTGAACCCAGCTGGTTTCATTATCGCCCAGGCCGTGCAGCAGATACAGCACCGGATACCGCCGGGTTGAGGTGTAATAATCGGGGGGTAAGTAAATTGAGAATTTAACTGCCCGGTTCAGCAATGAGCTATTCATTATCATGCTTTCAAGCAGCCGTGTTTGCGGAGCTGCCACAACCGGCACAGGGCCATTGTTTTGTGGAGCAGTCAGTTCGGCCCGTCGACGCGATTGAGCTGTAGCTGTGAAGACTAGCAAGCTAAAAAATAAGCAGAGCAGAACAGGACGTAGCGGCATCAGGCAGTGCAAATAAAAAGGGCTGGTAAATTGAATACGAAATTTAGGTATTCTTAGTGTGCATAAAAAAGCCTCAATGTTTCCAGAGAGGCTTTAAATGGGATATGTGCTTAAAATTGGCTACCCAACACTGCCTTCGAGGCTGATGGCCAGCAATTTCTGCGCTTCAACGGCAAACTCCATCGGCAACTGGTTGAGCACTTCCTTGGCATAACCATTAATAATCAGCGCTACAGCCTGCTCAGTTGGAATACCCCGCTGGTTGCAATAGAATAACTGATCTTCCCCAATTTTCGACGTAGTGGCTTCGTGCTCGACCGTAGCACTTGGATTGTTTACCTCCAGATACGGGAACGTATGCGCGCCACATTTATCGCCCAGTAACAGCGAATCGCATTGGGAGTAATTACGGGCATTTTCGGCACGTTTCAGTACCTGAACTAAGCCACGATATGAATTTTGGCTCTTACCAGCCGATATTCCTTTCGATACAATCCGGCTCCTGGTGTTTTTGCCAATATGGATCATTTTCGTACCTGTATCGGCCTGCTGCATATTGTTTGTAACCGCCACCGAATAAAACTCACCTATGGAATTGTCTCCTTTCAGAATCACCGAAGGATATTTCCAAGTAATGGCAGAGCCGGTTTCGACCTGTGTCCAGGAGATTTTGGCGTTCGGGCCGTCGCAGATGCCGCGCTTGGTTACGAAGTTGTAAATACCGCCTTTGCCGTCCTTATCGCCCTGATACCAGTTTTGTAGGGTCGAATATTTAATTTCTGCATCAGCATGAGCAATCAATTCTACAACCGCTGCATGGAGTTGATTCTCATCACGCATGGGGGCCGTACAGCCTTCCAGATAGCTCACATACGAACCTTCATCGGCGATAATCAGCGTTCGCTCAAACTGGCCCGTTCCGGCTGCGTTGATGCGGAAATAAGTCGAGAGTTCCATAGGGCAACGTACTCCCTTAGGAATGTAACAGAAAGATCCGTCGGTAAATACGGCTGCGTTCAGGGCGGCAAAATAGTTGTCTTTGGCTGGCACAAACGAACCGAGGTATTTTTTTACCAGTTCAGGATGCTCATGAATAGCCTCTGTGATCGAGCAGAAAATAATACCGCGTTCGGCAAGGTCTTTTTTGAACGTAGTGGCTACAGAAACGGAGTCCATCACGGCATCGACAGCCACTCGCGGCCGATCACTCGCCGATTCTTCGGCGGGGCCGTCAACCACACCTGCCAGCCGCTTCTGTTCCTGTAGCGAAATGCCAAGCCGCTTAAACGTATCGAGCAGTTCGGGATCAATTTCGTCGAGCGAGTTGACCGTTTTTTTCTGCTTCGGTGCCGAATAATACTTAATAGCCTGATAATCAATCTTTGGATACGTAACGTTCGGCCAGTGTGGTTCCGTCATTTCCTGCCACATCCGAAATGCCTTCAGCCGATTCTCGAGCAGCCAGTCCGGCTCGTTTTTCTTCGCCGAAATAAAGCGGATAGTACTCTCATCAAGACCAGCCGGTGCTTCGTCAGCCTCGATCAAAGTCTCGAATCCGTATTTATATTCGGCGTTGGTTATGCTTTCTAAAATGTCAGCGTCCTTGCTCATAGTCTCGGTTAGTCGCGTAGGTTTTTATTCCCTCGCAGTATATTTATCAACAATTTGCCGGCTAGGTACGTTCCGGGCAGATTGGACAAATATCGGAAACTTTCCCTTATATAAATTATCTCACTACGTGTAGTCTATCTACTTATAACGAGTCTAATCTACGCATTGACCCGATAGAGCGATGACGTTACGTTGAATTGGTTTTAACTAACAAATGCTACCGCACGCAGTAGCATTTGTTACGTTGAGTAAATCAGTCAGCTATTGGGTTAACTTCGTTGTCACTTTAATATTACTGTAATACAGGGTTGTCAGGCCTTCGAATCCTGAGTCGGTGCCAACCAGCAGCCAGAGTTCGCCGTTTGCATTACTACGTGCCGTAAAAGGCTTGTCGGCGTTAGAGCGGGAAATCAGTTTGTAGCCTGTTACGTCATCGCCTGTTCCAACATTGCCTAAAGTAATGGCATCTTTGCCGTCGGCAAGCTGAGCGCCTTTATCAATGTTGAGTGAATAAAAGTTGTCTTTCAACTGCTTAACCGGCTCAACGGACGTAGCACCTGCTTTCAAATAGACGCTACTGCCGGGCGAACCGCCAATTCCAACGGAATTAGTTGGGTATTGAGAAGCCAGTTCAATGTCAAACAATAACGAGTAGTCGGTATTGGGCTGTAGCCCCGTTACTTTTTTCTTGATAAACATAAAGGCATCGTCACTACGATTCATGCTCTCAAGCATCAGCGATTTGCGGGTTGAATCCAATGGAGCTGGTAAGCCTGTTCTGGCTGATTTGAACTCCATAATACTATCTTGTTCGGTGCCGTATTCAACAATCTCGGCCGTCCAGCCGTCGCTATCGTTCCGGAAATTAGATTGATAGGGAAGACCTGGTTGAGCGGGTACATTTTCCTGTTGGCAAGCGGTAAAAAAGAGGAGACTGCTCGTAAAAACAGAAGCAAAAAACAACGTTGATTTCATTAGTAACTCGAATTGGTTTCCTATACGGACTCCAGCAAGCTGGCAACCGTTGTAATAGGATGGAAAAATCAATGAAATCAGCGATAGCGATTACGGGCCGAGGTATCTAATCCACGTAATGCCAGATAAAACGCAATAACGTAGATCATCTGCGTTCCAGCCGTATTCCAGTCTTCCTTTAGGGTTGTGCCGAAGAGTAAGGCCCCCACCGTCAGACCGCCAATAAAATAGCCCCACTTACCAAACTGACCGCCTATTAAAATCAGAACGCCACTCACAAGCTCAACAAAAGGAAGAGCATAAAGAAATGACTTTGTCAGTAAAGGAGGTAGGATCGTTTGGGAAAACCCGGCTGCCATTTTTGCTACAAATGCAGACAGTTTAGGAATTCGTACCAGCCCATGCATGAGCATATTAATACCTAGCCCAATACGTATGACAAGCTGAGCTAATAGATTGGTATTCATACGGCGATAAATAATGTATACTTAAAGATGGAGATTGATTCTGAATATCCAGCAACCTTTTCCATTTTCTTTACCATTATTCATTTGAATCGTTGGCCTCCCCATTTTCTACGTTTTCCTCAATTAAAACATCATCGTTAATGGCCTCTATGTCGGCATTCTCGTCAATAGTCTCTGCTTTCTCGGGTTCAGGGCCCTGTGCTTTTACCGGATTGATAAAATCGTTTTGTGAAACGCCCGGACTAGCTTCCTGCCCTTGAGCCATCAGCTGAACAACGCCCTGATTATCGTCGTTTGCCGGGTTATACGCTTTATTGCTGGATTCCATAGTGATACGTATGATGTTTTAGATTTACAGTATGCGTCTGTGCTACGTTTATACACTGCCCGAACGGGTTACGTGTCCGCCTAAGGCATAATTATCGTCCTGATGATGATCGTGTTCGCCTGTGGGGTCACCGTCTTCATCGACAGGTTCGTCATCTGCGTCTTCATCGTTAAGGTCGTCGTCGCCATCGTCAATTGCGGCTCCGCTCTGGTTTTTGAAGTCGTTGGGGTCAATAAGTCCCATGGGTGAGGCAATTGGCTCTGTGTCAGTCGTGTTCTGATGATCTGATAGCGTTTTCATAGTCGTTGAATTGTTTGTTGTACGTTTGATAACCCGGTAGATTGCCGAAAGGTTAGACTTATTCGGTTGTCTTCTACAGTCTAACCTTCCTGTCGCTCATAATGAAGCTATTTCTGATTGTTATCAGCGTATTTTCTTCTTTAGCAGGATATACGCAAGCAAGCCGTGAGCCGTTGTTTACTTCGTTCGACGGAACAAAAATTCATTACGATATTCTCGGCGAGGGTAAGCCCGTTGTGTTGCTGCATGGCTTTATCAGTAACAGCGAGAGCTGGAAACGCGCTCCGGTTCGACAGGCGCTGGCCAATGCTGGATTCAAGGTGGTAACACTTGATTTGCGTGGTAATGGCTTATCGGACAAGCCACATGCAGCCGATGCTTATCGCGATAATGGTGAACTGAAGGACGTAATGGCGCTGATGAAACACCTCGGTTTGGCCAATTACGACGTAGTGGGCTATTCGCGCGGAGCTATCCTGACCGCAAAATTGCTGACGATGGACAAACAAGTCCGCCGGGCGGTGATGGGTGGGATCAGTGTTGATTTTTCCGATCCAAACTGGATAAGGCGTAAGAATTTCTTCGAAGCTCTAACGAAACCCGGCAGTCATCCTGAATTACAGCCAGCAATCGATTATGCTCAGAAATCGGGGGCCGATATGATTGTACTGGCTCGTTTGCAGGAGTTCCAGCCCGTTACGTCCCGCGCAGAATTGGCTCAGATCAAAATTCCTGTTTTGGTTGTCAATGGCGACCAGGACAAAGACAACGGCGATCCGCAGACGCTGGTCGATGCCATACCGGGTTCTCGACTGGTTCTCGTTCCGGGCGATCACGGTGGTGCAATGCGAACCGAGGAGTTTGCGAAAGCGGTTGTAGGGTTTTTAAAAAACTGATTTTTTAGTTTTTTGTGCTAAGTGGTGCAGGAAAAAGTACTACGTATCAATCAACGTATCAGGCCAGCCCTTGAATACCCAGCCACTTATTGGGGTTAGGGCAGAGCGCCAGAAATTTTTCGCGGTCACGTAGCGAACAGACACCGGGAAAATCCCCTTTCAGACCGAGCATATCGGTCATAAGCTGAAAATGCAGATGCGGGGGCCAGTCGCCGTTTTCAGGATAAGGGCCAATCTCGCCAAGTTTTTCACCCGCTTCAAAAGGTTTTCCTTCATACAACCCTTCCAGCGATTGACGAGTCATATGATCATATAACGAAAAGCGTGGCTGATCCGCTACGTTGCGATGTTCCAGAATAATGGTCGGGCCGTAGTCGCCAAAGTTGGCATTATCCTGAAAACTATGAATGGTCCCGGCTATTGGGGCATAAACGGGTGTCCCGGCATCGGTCCAGAAGTCGATGCCCAGATGAATTTCGCGGGGTCCGGCAGACCGGGGTTCCTCTTCCAGTGAATTGAAATGCTGACTCCGGCGATAAATAACCCGGTGTTCGTTATAACCACCTATGCCCACCTTAGCGTTTGCTGCCTTTAACTTATCAAATACGTAGTCGGTAAACGTAGCGGTATCGGTCAGATCGAGATGGGCAAGGTCCGGATTCGTAGCAGAGAAATCGAGAATTACATATGAATCCCGCTGAAAATCAAAGGGTAGAAGCATTGATGAGTTTGGATTATAAGTATTGGTTTCTGGTGCCAGGATGATTCGAGAAAAATGGTTAGACTTTTTCTGCTCAAAGAAAATACTACGTCTGGTATTTCCAACTAGTGTACTGTTTATGCATGGATTAATGGCAAAAAACAGGCTATTTCTTACCTAAAAAGAGAGAGTGTGTAACCCTGTTTTTAAAGAATACTGTACAGATCATTCGCCCGCCAAAGGTATATTTACGGTTATTTTTCTCGTTATTGACGTAATATTCTTCGGCAAACTGATTGGTTATCCCAACTCTATGGAAGCTACAATTGAAAAACCCGTTAATCAACCTACATTCTTTGGTCATCCGGTTGGCCTTTTTGTTCTGTTTTTTACCGAAATGTGGGAGCGATTCAGTTATTACGGGATGCGGGCTATTCTGCTGCTATTCCTGATTGATAACGTTCGGGGAGGTATGGGATTGAATGAAACCGAAGGCGCTGCTATTTATGGAATTTATACGGCCTCCGTTTACCTGCTTTCATTGCCCGGTGGCTGGATTGCCGATAACGTATTGGGACAGCGCAAATCGATCTGGTACGGTGGCTGGATTATCATGCTTGGCCACGTCATTTTAGCCATCCCGTCCGGGCCGGGCGTTTTTTATTTAGGCCTTTGTACAGTCGCAACTGGTACAGGTTTATTGAAGCCAAATATTAGCAGTGTTGTAGGGGAGTTGTATCCCGAAGGTGGAGCACGTAAAGATGCGGCTTTTTCAATTTTCTATATGGGTATCAACCTTGGCTCGCTGCTTGGAATTTCTATAGTTGGTTATCTGGGACAGCGAGTTGGCTGGCACTATGGATTCGGCGCTGCGGCTGTGGCAATGGCATTAGGTCTTGTTACGTTCCGATTATTTGGCCAGCGTTATCTTGGCGACTATGGTAATTACGTAGCACAACCGACAACAGACACTGGTAAATCGTCGGCTGGCAATCGCTCTCTAATCGGATTTCTGGCAGTCATCGTCGTGCTGCTGGCCACTTTGCAATTTACCGGTGTTCTGGATATGACCACAGCGCAGGGCCTGGCGCAGGCAATGGGCGCTATTATTTCGCTAACGGCCGTGGGTTATTTTGTTTACATCCTCTCGGCAGGCGGATTAGATGCCGTAGAGAAGAAACGGCTGGTTGTGCTGTTTACGTTTTTTCTGGCGTCGGCTTTATTTTGGGCTGGAAATGAACAACAGGGATCATCGCTGCAAATATTCGCCGATCGGTACACTGATCTTAACCTACTGGGTTGGGAAGTACCATCGAGCTGGTTTCAGAATCTCAATTCCGCTTTCATTCTTCTTTTTTCACCCATACTGGCTTCCCTCTGGATATTTCTGGCCAATCGAAAGGCTAATTTTTCCGTCCCTGCCAAGTTCGCAACGAGTCTGCTTTTTCTGGGTTTGGGCTACGTAGTTATGGTAATTGCTTCCAAACTGGCATTGACAGGTGTCCGTACATCTCCGTTATATCTGGTATTTACCTATCTGTTTATAACACTTGGCGAGCTGTTTCTAAGTCCGGTTGGTTTGAGTGCGTTCTCCAAGCTGGCACCCAAGCGATATACCAGTCAGCTGATGGGGCTTTGGTTTGTTGGTACGTCGCTGGGGAATCTGATTGCGGGGCTCTTTGCCGGGGGATTTGACGAGGAAAACGTGCATCAGATGCCCGCCCTATTCCAGAGTGTAGCTTATTTTGGCCTGGGCGCGGGTTTCATCCTGCTTCTTTTCGCCAAACCTTTGAAGAAATGGATGGGAGGAATTGACTAGGATTAGATAATTATCCTCCTGCTTTCCTGGCTTTGTAGCCTTTGCCGGTAAGCCACGTTAACACTTTGTCACGGTGATCGCCCTGAATTAAAATTTCGTCATCTTTTGTTGAACCGCCTGAGCCACAGGCGGTTTTTAGTTGTTTGCCGAGGTCGGCCAAATCGGTGCCGGTACCAATAAAACCACGTATCGTCGTAACTACTTTGTTGCCACCCAGTTTAACCAGCCAGATTTTGAGGTTTTGCTGGGAAGGAGACAACGTAGCGACTTCGGCAGACTCGTCAGACTGGTATTCGAAATCGGGATTTGTCGAATAAATAATGCCCGATCGGTTTTTCTTGCTCATGCGTGCAAAAATACAAGCTATTACATCATAACTCCATTAATTGCCGAACGGCTTCGCCATACGTACTGCCGGTGGTTAGTTTAGTGCCTTTTTTGTCGTTCATAACCAGCACAAATTTTCCGTCGAAATGGCGATGGACTTCATTGATTTTATGCCGGTTTACCATTGCCGACCGACTCACGCGCACAAACGTATCGGGTAATTTCTCGTTCAGAATCGTCAGCGTGTAGGTCGTCAGATACTTCTGCCCCTCTGTTGTTGCCAGAAATACGTATTTGTCTTCGGCTTCGAAATAAGCAATGTCGGAGAGAGGTATCAGAATGATTTTTTCGCCGGTTTTAACCGATATCGAATAAATTTCTTTTTTCGGCTGCATCTGTGCCAGCAGTCGCATTACATTCTCCGTCATCGGATTGCTGTTTACCTGATCTTCATTACGCTCGACCAGCGTCCGGATTTTTTGTGCCGTTCGTGCCAACCGTTCAGCTTCGATGGGTTTTAACAGATAATCAACCGAGTTTTCTTCGAAGGCGCGAATAGCGTACTGATCAAAGGCCGTTGCGAAAACAACCATAGGTACAGTCGTTACTTTCGACAGCATCTCGAAGCCGTTCAGTAATGGCATTTCAATATCCAGAAAGATGACCTCCGGCTGTTCGGCTTCGATCAGTGTCAGGCCTTCAGCGCCATTAGACGCTTCTCCGATTATGTCGAACGTATCACGGTGTTTATCCAATAGGCGTCGTAATCGGTTGATTGCCAGGGGTTCGTCGTCGATGAGTAGTGTTTTAAGAGGTAATGTCATGATTGTAAACAGTCATTAATACGATTTTGGAGTGGAAATTCATAATTCCGAACTAAGAAGGTTCGCCGGATAATAGGCTGATCGGTTCGGCGCGAACTTTATCCATGCGAATGGAAAGTAAAACCTGTTTGAGCGGCCAGTTCTGAAGTTCGACCCGAGCGGCATCGCCGTAAAGCAGTTTAAGCTTATCCTGTATGCTACGTAGCCCATATCCACCATCCATATCGTCGGGGAAAGCCGGGCCATTGTCGTGGACGCATAGGTGGAGTTCGCCTGCTTTCTCATAAATCCGTACGTCGATACGTCCCAGATCGGCACGTTTGGCAATACCGTGCTTGATGGCATTTTCGACGACGGGTTGAAGCAGAAACTGAGGGAGTTTCAATTCACGGAGCGCAGGGTCAGAAACCTCAACACTGAACGAAAGACGGTTTCCAAAACGAACCTGTTCGACTTTCAGGTACGTCTGAACCATTTCTAGTTCGTCGGCCAACGTAGCAAATAACTCGCCGTTACGTCCGGTGGAATAGCGAAAGAGTTTTGACAGAAGCAGCGTCATCTCTTCGGCTTTATCCGGATCGTCGTGCACCAGGCTGGCAATGCTATTCAACGAATTATACAGAAAATGTGGGTTGATTTTGGCCTGTAACGCATCCAGTTCAGCGCGGGTTTTTAACTTCTCCAGATTGAGTAGTTGAAACTCCTGCTCGGAAAGC
>NZ_JBMDWV010000300.1:0-10670 GCF_048594605.1 Spirosoma sp. | reverse complement strand
GTTGAGCAAACGATCGTTCGGATACAACCTTGGCGGCTTCCACAAACTGTGGATCGTTCAACAGAATCAGCGCTTGCAGGGGCGTACTGGTTTTTTGTCGCTGAACAACACAATAGCTTCGGGAAGGCGCATCGAACGTATTCATCGATGGGGGCGGGTTGGTTCGTCGCCAGAACGTGTATAAACTTCGTCGATAAAGATTTTCTCCTTTGTCCTGCTCATAAACAGCGCCGTTTACCGCCCACAACCCATCCGGCTGGTAGGGTTTTACGCTGGGACCGCCAATTCGGGAAGATAGCAATCCGCTGGCTGCTAACGCGTTATCTCGAATCATTTCGGCGGTCAGTCGGAACATCGGCCCGCGTGATAGCCAGGTATTTTCAGGGTCTTTTTGTAAACGATCTTTTGTTACTCGCGCCGATTGACGATACGTAGCCGACATGACAATCAGTTTTTGCATGGCCTTTATATTCCAGGGCGACGCTCCGCCAATTCCTTCCCGGAACGTAACGGCCAGCCAGTCGAGCAGTTCGGGATGAGTTGGCAAGCCGCCCTGGTTGCCAAAGTTGTTGGATGATTTCTGCAGACCTGTTCCAAAATACGTTTGCCAGTAGCGGTTAACGACGACGCGCGCCGTCAGCGGATTGTCGGGATGCAATAGCCACCTGGCTAATCCCAGTCGATTACGGGGGAGTTCGGGCGAAAAGGGTAAGATCGTTGCCGGTACATCCGGGCGAACCTGCTGGGCGGGTGCGTCGTACACTCCTCGCTTGAGCACGTACGTAGGACGAGGAGTTTTCATATCCTCCATCACCATAATTTCCGGTACATCTTCGGCCAGTCGGTTGCGTTCTGTACGTAATTTCTGAAGTTCGCTACGTTGTTTCTGATAAGGCACCGATACGTTGGCTAAGTAGTAGGGGAACAGCACGTTGGGGCTCTGGGCTTTCACTACGTTAACCTGGTTGCTCACGCCCGATTGAGCCAATAATGTTACTTCGGGAGCGGTTAATTCTCGGTCATAAACAACCAGTTCATCGACAAGGCCGTTTTTGAAACCCGACCCCCGCATATCGGCGCCAACCTGCAGTCCCGGTTGTTCCTTGCCCAGATGTTTGCCTTTAGGCCAGATTATGTCTTTATACAGGTTGTCTTTTTCCGTCACCATGGCCATTGCCTTGCCGTCCAGGTACAGCTTCAGTCCACTGGCTTTACTCGACCCGTCGTACGTCATCGTAAGCTGAATCCATTTTTGCTTTGGCAATGGTTGCTGGCTTACCCGGACCAGGCTGTTATAAGGCCAGGTATGCGCCATTAGAACTTCGGCTTTGCCATCGCGAACGTTCAGAAAATAACCCCGGAAATTGTATAGAATATCACCCTGCCCTTTGTGGAGAATGACACCTTTTTTTAAATCCTGCGGTACGTTCACCCACACGCCAATTGAAAACGGTTGTGCCCGATGAAAAATACCCACTTTCCCCAGGCTCAGAATGTCGTCGCCGTTCGATCGGAACGCCTGCCCGACTTTCCCCGCTGTCAAAACCGGATCGACTACGGTGCCTTTATCGGCTGGCGAGACAGAACTGACAAACTTACCATTCACAAGGTTGTCGAATGTAAAATGGGCCTGAAGCCCTTTTTGCGGATTAAACGTTACGTTGTTTTCAGAGCGAGCCTGCCACTGCGTGAAGGTGTTACGTTCGTTTTCGGTGGTTTGGGTAAGTGCGTTTTCGGTCGATTTGATTTTGGTATCAATAAAAGCGATCAGGCTATCCTGTTTCCGGTCGGACAGAAGCATTGTGGGAACGGGCATGGCATCGTCCCAGGAAATTTGCCCAACCTCATCGACATTGTTGAAAAAGGCAAATAAGCTGTAGTAATCCTTTTGTGAAATAGGATCGAACTTATGATCATGGCAGCGGGCACACTCGACTGTCATGCCAAGCATAGCCGTTCCCAACGTATTTGTGCGGTCAGCAACGTACTCCACCCGAAACTCTTCGTTGATAATACCACCTTCCATGTTCTGGGAGTGATTTCGATTGAAGCCCGTAGCCAGCCGTTGTTCCCGGCTGGGATGCGGGAGCAGATCGCCCGCCAGCTGCCAGGTAAGAAACTGATCAAATGACTGATTACGATTGAAAGCCTGAATAACCCAATCACGCCAAGGCCACATCGGTCGGTAACGGTCAACCGTGTACCCATGGGTGTCAGCGTAGCGAGAGAGGTCCAGCCAATCGACAGCCATTTTTTCGCCATAGTGGGGTGACTGTAACAGCCGGTTAACTACTTTTTCGTACGCATTTGGCGACGTATCGGCCAGAAAGGCATCGATTTCTCCAAGGGTAGGAGGTAGGCCCGTCAGGTCGAGAAATACCCGACGTAGCAGCGTTTCTTTATCCGCTTCCGGCGAAGGTTTCAGCCCATTTTCTTCCATTTTCTGGAGCACGAAATAATCGATTGGGTTTTTCGGCCATTGCGTGTCCTGCACTGTAGGAAGGGCCGATTTTTGGGGTTTGATCAGCGCCCAATGCGGTTTGTATTCCGCCCCTTGCTCAATCCATTTTATGAGAATGGCTTTTTCGTAATCCGACAAAACGCGGTTGGACGCTTTGGGCGGCATCATGTCGTGTTCGTCGGCGGTGATAATCCGGTGGTAAACTTCGCTGTTGGCCAGATCGCCCGGCACGATTGCGTGTTTGCCTTTGGCTTTTTTCAGCGCGGCTAACGCCCCTTCGCGAGTAGCTAACTCAAGCCCTGCTTTCTGACTGTTTTTGTCGGGACCGTGGCAGAAAAAACATTTGTCGGAAAGAATAGGCTTGACATGCCGATTGTAATCAACTGTTTCGGGTAGTTGATCGGCCAACTTTGTAATTGCAACTGGTTTGTCGACATGGCTACAACTCTGCATGAGGGCAATCGTGCAGAAGCAAAACAGACACAAGCGCAATAATTTTCGTTGATATATGATCGTAAGCATTGATCCTTTCTATTACTTATAATACTTACAAGCTCGAATACCGGACAGAGAAGCTTTATTACGTATAAGAAGATTAAACCCATAAACTTACTACTCACTAGCATCCGGTTAATTGGTTGTAACCACGGATAACCCTTAACAACCAAAAAACCTTCTGATACCCTGAATAGATTGGGCCTTTGCGCTAAGAACAGGTTCTGAGACGAACGTACTGAGTGGACGTATATAGCCTGGAGTTGACTGAAAATTACTGTGAATTCCAGGTCGGTTTAATCAGTAATAAGTCTCCTGAGAAAAGCTATGTTAAGTTTTATCTATTTATCGTATTTAATGTTTTGATTATCAGTAGGATATACAAAGGGCGCGCTTTGGTTGCTGAATCATAGCGAATACATACCATGTTTAAGAAGGTACAGCTTGGCCCCTGGACGATAATTTTGAGTATATCATTCCTGTTATTGATCGTGCTCTCCATGCTTCTGATCGGGCATTTTTAGGATATGCCGGATACGAGGATTTTCTTGTAAATGAGCACTTTGTAAAATTGAACCGGTTAAGAGCAATCAGCAGATTCGGCATCTCTTCGCCCGATAACAAGCTGGGGCTTATCAGTAACGACTGGTTTGAGGGTGAAACGTTCGCCAGCTATGCCAGAACTCCTGATAGGCTGAAATACGCGAAAGAGCCTGCCCAGCCGGTAATGCCTTACCCGTAAGTGCGTATGCCTGATTATCATTCCTAAGCGTATCGTGCCGGAGTGTAAAGCGGGCGGAGGTAGTTGGGCGCTCATACGCGAAGAAACTTCGATTGTCCGGTGTGATGACCAGCAAAATCGGATGTCCTCCCAACGTATCATGGATAAGTCGCTCACGTTTTAAACGATTCCAGTCGTAAGCTTTTGCCTGTTGCCCAATTTTCAGGCCTACAATCCACGATTTGTCGCGCCAGGATAGGCTATCGGTTCGGGTGAGGTCGCTTCCACCTTTGCCCCGTTCGTATTTGTCCATTTTTTCATAACGCTCCTTGTAGGTTGTATCCGGCTGCATAATGAGGCTGTTGGGGTGCAGAGCCAGCCATTGCTTGAGCGTCATTTGCTCGCTGAATACTTCGGGTAACGTATTGCCTTTCAACGGGCCCGCAATTGCTTCGCCATTCGCCTGCCGCCACCAGCTTCCCGTCGTTGCATCCTCGAACATAGCATTGAAATGATCCATTCCTACCAGCCGAAATACCTCCGGCTTGCCATTCACTTCCGGACGAAAAACGCGCCCGGTGCGGCAAACGGTGCAGTACGTAACCATAACAGGCTGTCTGGCAATGGTATCCAGCACCTGGTGATGATAGCCAATATACTGAATCGGGTATGCCTTTGCCTGGCCGTTAACAACGATCCCTACGACCTCCCGATCGGATTTCACTACGTTCTGGCTGGCTGGTTTCATCTGCAAACGGCCTGGTTGATAAAACATATGGTCGGCTGCCATTCGAAAATTAAACGCATAGCTAACCCCAGCCACCAATGCCAGTGCAGCGAGACTTAGCCATTTAGCCCGACGAAAAGCACTGAAAGCGCCAATCACGATTAGCAGACCAAATACAATCCGAAAAAGCCAGCGCCAGGTGTATAGAAAATACGCCAGGTCAAGGCTGTTCATGCGCTGGCTTCCGGGCATAGGCATAATGAAATAAACATTCGCTATTTCGAAAAGCAACAGACCCGCAATGCCAATGTAAAACAGAGCTTTCATGCTTAGGGCAGCGCAAACGCTACGTATTGATTTCCTTTTTTTACCCCCACTTTACCTCCTCCACAGGCAATCACTACGTATTGCTTACCACCAATCTGATACGTAGCGGGCGTGGCAAAACCTGCAGCTGGCAGGTCCGTTTCCCAAAGCAGTTTTCCCGTTTTTTTGTCGAAAGCCCGGAATTTCTCATCGCGCGACCCGCCGATAAAGAGCAGCCCGCTGGCTGTTACTACCGGACCACCATAATTTTCGGTACCCGAATTCGAAATGCCTTTCGCTTTAAGGCCTTTCTCTTCGCCAAGCGGTATTTTCCAGGCGTACTCACCAGTGTTCAGATTGATTGCGCTAAGCGTACCCCAGGGCGGTTTAATGGCCGGATACCCCTGACTATCCTGAAAGCGGTTGTAGCCAGTAATTTTGTAAGGCAGATAGGGTCGTTTTGCTTTCGTAGTACCAGATGCACTGCTGGGCGCTTCCTGTTTTTCGTCATCGAACAGGAAGGCAATCAGGGCATTTTTTTCTTCGGCAGAAAGAGCTGTAAAACCGGGCATCATGCCTCGCCCATTGCTGACGGTTTGCAGAACGTATGGCCGATCACGGCGCTGGCCAATATTGACCAAAGACGGGTAGCCACTACGTGGATTACCTCTTCGCTCAGGACCGTGGCAGCTCATGCAGTTCAGAGTGTAAACGCGCTGGCCAGGACTAAGATGAGCTAATTCGTCTTCTTTAGGCGTGTCGACCAACTTGTACAGCCAGGGAATATCATTGGCATTGACGTAAAGAATGCCGTCAGGGTCGGCGGCTGCGCCACCCCACTCAGCTCCACCGTCGGTGCCCGGAATCATTAGCGCCCATCCTTTATTCGTGATCGGTTCATATGGCCGCTTGCCTACTTTACGAAAAAGAGCCAGTAGTGAATCCCGATCAACTGAATTGGGATTGATATCGGCTTCCGTCATGACCTGCCGAACAAATGGGGCCGGTTTCAGCGGCATCGGTTGTGTTGGCCATGTGGTCTCGCCCGGCACGTTGGATTTAGGAATGGGAACCTCTTTAATCGGGAACAGGGGCTTACCCGTTACGCGGTCAAACACAAATACGTAGCCGGTTTTGGTGACCTGTGCCACCGCATCAATTTTCCGGGGCCGACCGTCGGGGCCATTTTGGGTAACGGTTATCAGATTAGGGGGCGCCGGAAAATCTCGGTCCCAGAGATCATGATGAACAGCCTGGTAATGCCATAAACGTTTACCCGTCCGAACGTCGAGCGCCAGCAAACAGTTGGCAAACAGATTCTGTCCTTTGCGGTTACCGCCGTAAAAATCGTAGGAAGGCGAGCCGGTTGGTACGTAGAGAATTCCCCGAACCCGGTCAACAGCCATACCCGACCAGTTGTTAGCGCCCCCTACGTCGAAATTTTTGTACGCTTCCTTCGGCCAGGTTTCGTAGCCAAACTCGCCGGGATGCGGAATCGTATGGAATGTCCAGGCTAGTTTGCCGGTCCGAACGTTGAACGCCCGGACATATCCCGGTGCGGCATCGGCCTCTTCCGACAACCGAACGGGCATGATAATCAGGTCTTCGAAGATGGTACCGGGCGTATTGGAAATGATGAATTTATCTTTGGCCTGTTCACCCAGCCCATCGTGCAGATCGATATGGCCGTCCTGTCCAAAGGAAGAAATCGGTTGCCCGGTTTTGGCGTCAAGCGCGTAGAGGAGCGGGCCCATTGAGTGTAGAATTCGGGGAGCATCGTTGGAATTTTCACCCGTTTTGGGTGCCCAGTACGTAACCCCCCGACTCGTGTTGGCTCCCGCTTTTTTCAGGCCCCCGTATCGCCAGATTTCTTTACCGGTAGCCGCATCAAGCGCAAACGCCTGTACATTGGGTGTAACGCCATACAGCACGCCATCGATGATAATGGGGCTGGTTTGAATCTGGCCGCTGTCGGGCGTTGCGTAGCGCCAGGCAACCTGTAAGCTCCTGACGTTATCAGGGGTTATCTGCCTAAGGGCCGAATAATGATTCCGGTCGGGGCCGCCGAGGTATTCGCTCCAGTTGGTGTAATCGTTGGGTTTGTCGTCGGTAAGATTCTGTCTTAATTGAGACCAGCCAAGCGCCAGTGCCGCCAACGCTGCGACAGGCAAAAGAAGTCGTTTCATACGGTAAAGGGTAGTACAACAAATCTACATGAAAAGTCAAGACAATGCCTACGAATCTCCGATAGGGCAAACAGGAAACGTAATGAAGCGACCCTATTCGTTTATTAACTGAGGAGTTGCTTTGCGCCAGCTAACTTCAACGTTCGATAAAAACCAGCTTTTCCCTTTGTCGTTGTTGCCCTGAAAAAATAAGTATGTTTTGCCGGTTGGTGCCCTGAATAGGTGCGGATGCCCGGACTCACTAGCGTTCCAACTGCCGGGAGACCCGTTTTTGAGAAAAGGTTCGTTTTGGACGCGCTCCCAGTGAAGGCCGTCAACACTGCGTGCGACGCCAACTTGCTGCGGCCAGTTATTGTACGCGCCGGCATAGAACATAACTAATTCATTACCCCGTTGGACAACGGAAGGCGCTTCGATACATTCGCCCTCCCATGATAATTCTGGCTTCAGGATAGGGCCGTTTGTCGATAAAAGTTTCCAGTCCTGACGGTCAAAATTGGACGTAGCGGGTGCCACCGCCACCCCGATCTGCTGAATTTTGTAGGATGGATCGCGTGTTGCAAAATAGAGAAAGTATTGATTATTGAACTCCACTACGTCGGCATCAATCGCGCGTCCACATGACCACTGACTAATTTCCGGACGGAAAATGGGATTGGTTGGGTTTCTGTCAAAATGAATCCCGTCAGTTGAGCTGGCATGGCAGATCGCATCTTTAGGCCCATTGCCATACGTTTGATAAAACAGATGGACTTTGCCGTTACGTACCAACGCACCTGGCGCACACAAGCCTTTTTGCTCATAGTCGGCTGCCGGTAGAATTTCGGCGATCTTACGCCAGTTCGTCAAATCGCGGCTTTCGGCGATACCAATTCCCCAGCGATCCGCTCCAGCGGCATCTTTACCGGTCGGAACGGAATAATAAAGTAAGTACCGTTTGCCAAACCAGACAACGTGCGGATCTTTTGAAAATCCGGGTTTTCGGTGAGTTGAATCCCCAAACATCATCCTGGGACGTAACACCTGTGCCTGTACTAAGAACGCATGGCTTACCAGGGTACTGATCAAAAGCAAACTGAAAAGAAGGCGGAGCATGTTCATGTCGTTATACTACGTATTGTCAAATACCGTAAGTATAGCTTGCCTACTCATATGAGCCTGAAACAAAAAATCCCGGATCGTTCCGGGATTTTTTGTTTAATAATTTTTATCAGAACTGAAGTCTAAATAGCGACTGTTGCCTGTACCTCGACCTGGACGTTGTTCGCTTTTGTCACTAACTGACGAGCGCGGTTCGCTGCGCGGTCGCTGATCGGTAGGGCGATCGTTACGTGTCTGATTGCGGTTGTCGCTGCGTCGGGGCGAATCATTGCTTGCCCGACGCTCATTGCTCTGGTTTTGACAACCGTTGGCCGACGAACCATTCCGGCGATCATGTCCGGCTTGCGGCCGTTGCCCTCCCTGACGATGCCCGCCATTGTTGCTACGTCCCTGACGTTGAGCAGGAGTAGATGTTGCTGGCGCTGTTGCTACGTCGAGCACATAAGGATGCTCCGTTACAACAGGTACATTTTTGCCAATCAGTTTATGAATATCTTTCAGGTAAGCCGTTTCTTCGGCGTCGCAGAACGAAAGCGCGATTCCGTCATTCCCAGCCCGGCCCGTCCGGCCAATACGGTGTACGTAGGTTTCGGGAATGTTTGGCAGTTCATAATTAATGACGTGGGTGAGTTCATCGACATCAATACCACGGGCGGCAATATCGGTCGCCACAAGCACCCGAGTTTCGCGACTTTTAAAATTCGAAAGTGCGCGCTGACGAGCGTTTTGTGACTTATTTCCGTGAATAGCTTCAGCTTTAATGCCTGACTTCAGCAAATCTTTGGCCACTTTATCAGCTCCGTGTTTGGTGCGGGCAAATACCAGCGCTGACCGAATCTTCGCATCGTTCAGAATATGCACGAGCAGTTTACGCTTGTCTTCTTTACTGACAAAGTACATGGCCTGCTGAATCGTATCGGCGGTCGACGAAACGGGCGTTACTTCAACTTTTGCAGGATTGTGCAAAATCGAATCGGCCAGTTTCGCTACGTCGGGGGGCATGGTTGCTGAGAAAAACAGCGATTGCCGACGCTCGGGTAACTTCGCGATGACCCGTTTTACATCATGAATAAAGCCCATGTCGAGCATACGGTCGGCTTCGTCGAGAACGAAGAACTGCACGTCGCGAAGTGTAACAAATCCCTGATTCATCAGATCCAGCAGACGGCCAGGCGTAGCGATCAATACGTCGAGCCCTGCTTTAAGCGCATTTACCTGGCTATACTGGGAAACGCCACCAAAAATAACGGCATGACGCAGGTTCAAATGACGGCCGTAAGCCGCAAAGCTTTCATCGATCTGGATAGCCAGCTCGCGGGTTGGCGTCAGTACCAGCGTTTTGATACGTCGGGGAGTCTTTGGGTTTTTGCTACGTTCCTCGTGGAGTAACTGCAGAATCGGGATGGCGAAAGCGGCAGTTTTACCCGTGCCCGTTTGAGCGCAGCCCAATAAATCACGGCGGTTTAACAGAACGGGAATGGCTTGTTGCTGAATCGGTGTAGGGGTGGAATATCCTTCCTCGGCGAGCGCCTTCAGAATCGGATCAATTAAGGTTAAATCGGAAAATTGCATGTGTTAGCTGGACGTCGGCAGGCAAGGAAAGAAAGCTTTGGTGTAAGGTTCGCATCCAACGTCTTTGTAAAGTTATATGTATACAACCGCAATGATATAAAGAAAGTGCCATCCATTGGTGAAGTGCAAAAAAGCGCGAACCCCGGCATCAAACCGGGGTTCGCGCTTTTGAAGAAAACGTTACGTTCTAATCGTAAATACTTCCGGCTGTTTTTTCAACCAGCCCTTTTGGAAGAAGCCAGGCCATCAGCTTCCCGGCTTTATTCAAGAGACCTGTTACAACCTCAGTCTTCCCGGCGAGCATGGCTTCGACAGCCTGTTTCGCTACGTCCTGGGGTGTCATGTTGACTTTCTGGGCGGCTTTCCGGCCTTTTTCTCCAATTTGGGCCCGATCTGCGAAAGCGGTGTCCGTGGAGCCGGGGCAAACACACGTAACAGACACCGATGATTTGCGTAGCTCCTGATGCAGACCCCGGCTGAACTGGAGCACAAATACTTTCGAAGCGGAATATAAACTCAAACCAGGAACCGCCTGATAGGCTGCCGAACTGCCAATGTTGAGGATATACGCTTTGGATTGCTGGCGAAGTTGCGGCAGAAAGAGATACGTCAACTCAACTAGCGCTGTCATGTTCACAGACATCATATCCGTGTGTTCGGCCAGCGAATGTTTTTCAAAAGGCCCGCTCAACCCGTATCCTGCGTTATTGACCAAAGTCTGAACCGTATAGTTTTTCTCTGCGCACCAGTTGAAAACCTGTTGAGCTGATCCCGATTCGGCCAGGTCAATGGCGAACGTATCGGTCTTGACGCCATAGTCGCTGGCTAACTGCCTGGCTACATCAGCCAATATGGATGCCGAACGAGCTACCAGTAGTACATCGAATTTTCGGCGGGCCAGTTCTCTGGCTATTTCCAGCCCGATGCCTTTACTGGCACCGGTAATGAGGGCGTAGGCCATAAAAGAGTTGTATCGTTACAGGGTTGTATGGTTATAAAGATATAGAGTTGGCTGAACCAAAAATTTTAACCCCGTCCGCCAACACAATATCTTTATAACCCTATAACTCTTAAATAATTACTTTAGAAAATAAGCGGTGG
>NZ_JBMDWV010000030.1:0-6150 GCF_048594605.1 Spirosoma sp. | reverse complement strand
CGGCAAGCGTATGCGGGATTTGCCGATTACGCTGGATAAACTTTTGTAGGTTTTATTTTTGTCATTCCGGCCAGAGGGAGGAATCTCAAGTTTCCTATTAGACCAGTTTGAGACTCCTCCTTCTGGTCGGAATGACAAGAACGGTTTACGCCACTACTTTTCCTTCCAGTACCGGCCGTTTGTCTTTCGTCTTGTTCAGAATACTCAGGCTACTCTGAAACTCGACCTGCACGCCCTCGGCACCAAACCGGCAGGTTACCTGATCGTAGTGAGCGGTTTCGATAAATCGCCAGATCATTACGAATGTATTGGCATCCTGCCAACTACCGCTACCGGCAACTTTTCGCGATTCACCGCCGGGTACAGGGGTTGGCGTTAGCATCAAGGGAGCTATAGGAAACGTAGTGGTACTGTCTCGCCAACGGTTTACGCCACACAGTACCTGATGATCGCCTTTATCGTCCTGCACTTTAAAAATACACCCATCTTTCCCGAACGTCAGTGATACGTCTTTGATCTTTAACGAGTTATCGGCAATGGCATAGGATTTGCCGCTGATCTGACTGGCTACTGTTTTGGCTGGGTCGGCCGTTTCTGGTAGTAGCGTCAGGCTGGCGAGTTTCTTCGAGAGATTACCCTGCTGGGTTTTGCTCGTAGCCAGGTTTGTTCCGCGTAATGCGGGCAGTATGTGATTCCAGACTGCGTTGAGAACCCCCTGCATATCGCCGGTTTCGGATGTAATGGCCACAACGGCATCTTCTTTTGGCAACACGATACAGTATTGACCAAACGCGCCATCGCCCCGGTACGCATCGTTGCGGCATCGCCAGAACTGATACCCATACCCCTGAATCCAGTCGTTTACGCTTTTATCACCTTTGCCACCTTTCGACTCTACTTCTGCGCGAGTTGCATCAGCAATCCAGCTTTCGGCGATCAGTCGCTTGCCATTCCACATACCTTTTTGCAGATAAAGCTGGCCGAATTTGGCAATATCTTCGGTGCGTACCCGGAGGCCCCATCCACCCGTATTGATGCCCTGTGGCGAAACTTCCCAGTCCTGCCCCTCAATGCCCAGTGGCCCGAACAAACGCGGTTTCAGGTACTCCAGAATAGGCTGACCCGTCAGTTTCTGCACAATAGCCGAAAGCATATACGTAGCACCACTGTTATAGACGAAGAACGTACCGGGTTCATGCTCAACCGGTTGGGCCAGAAACGCTTTAACCCAGTTTGGCGCAGTGCCTCCACGTAGTGCAGGCGTCGTGTCCTTATCGTTCCCGGTCGACATGGTCAATAAATCTTTGACGCGCATGGCTGCCAGATTAGCGCTAACAGTCTCTGGTACGTCTTTAGGAAAGAACGAAACAACTTTGTCGTTAACGGTTAAACGTTTTTCTGCAACGGCCATACCAACCGCTGTTGACGTGAAGCTTTTGCTGAGCGAATAGAGCGTATGTTTGAGTTCAGGAGCATACGGTGCCCACCAGCCTTCGGCCACAACCTGCCCATGCCGTAGCACCATCAGGCTATGCACATTGAGTTTTTGCGATTCGATAGCATTCACAAAATCCAGCAGGCCGCCAGGAGCAACGCCCTGCGTTTCGGGTAGGCTACGCGGAAGTTTGCCGGTCTTGGTCGGAATTGCCCAGCCGGTTGTCGGTAACGTAGCAGCAACGGTCAAACCAAGGGCACCAAAGCCCAACTGCTGAAGAAAATCTCTACGATTCAGGTTCATCGTTTGAATAAAGACTTATGAGTAGAATAAATGCAAAAGAGGATGCCCATCCGGAATTACTAATTCATCCTGCGGAAATAATCCTGATTTAATTCTAGAGGTCAACTCGCTGATTTGCCGACAGCAGAACGTGTTTAAAAAGGCAGAAGATTGTATTTTTTAAAGCTACACGTAAATAAGTGCGTAATGACATCTAGTTTTAAATAGAAACCGTATCAAGAAGATTTTCTGGCAAATTCAGCAAGCTTAAATCGTTATTCTGAACATGATAAAAACCTCTTCTTTTCGGCTCGTTGTGCTTAACTGGGGACTCTGTCAACTACTGTTCATAACGGCCTTCGCTCAAACTAAACGAGCTCACGTGTCACCTTTTGAGCGCGACTCGAACCAGACCGCTACGTATGCGCAGATTATTGACTGGTATCAGCGATTAGATCAGCAATACGACCAGGCTAAGCTGATTGAAATTGGTAAAACCGACGTGGGTAAACCGTTACACCTGTTTCTGCTAGCGGCTGATAGACAGTTTACAAGTCGACCGGATCGTGTTACGTTGCTGATTAACAATGGGATTCATCCCGGCGAGCCCGAAGGAATTGATGCCTGCATGATGCTGGCCAGCGATTTGCTGAAGGCAAACAAGCTTCCTAAGAACGTACTATTGGCTATTGTGCCCGTATTTAATGTAGGTGGTTGCCTGAATCGGGGTGTCTCACGGGTGAATCAGAACGGGCCGGAATCCTATGGTTTTCGGGGAAATGCCCGCAATCTGAACCTCAACCGCGATTTTATAAAGGCCGAAGCTCAAAATACGCAGGCGTTCCAAACGATGTATCAGATGCTGAAACCGCAGGTGTTTATTGATAATCACACCAGCGACGGCGCGGATTACCAGCATGTGCTGACGTATTTCGCTACGCAGAAAGACAAGCTTCATCCGGCCGTATCCGGCTATATGACGCAGACCTTCCAGCCAGCGTTAGATGATATACTGACGGCAAAAGGTTTCCCGCCAGCTCCGTACGTGAATCACCCCGGTGATACGCCCGAAAATGGGCTGATCGGCTACAACGACTCCCCCCGATACACAACTGGATACGCGGCTTTGTTCAATTGTTTTGGCTTCACGCTGGAAACGCACATGTGGAAACCGTATCCGCCACGGGTCAGGGCTTCTTACGCATTCGATGAGGCTGTGATGCGTCTTTGCGAGCGAGAGTCACAAACGATTCTGGCGAATCAAAAGCGGGCAAATGAGGCCGTTCGGAATCAGACTACGTTTCCGCTAAGCTATAAGCTGGACCGGACTAAGGTCGATTCTGTTACGTTTCTGGGGTATGCCGCAGCTTACAAGCCCAGCGACGTATCGGGGCTGAAACGGCTCTATTACTATCATTCAAAACCCTTCAGAAAGCGCGTCCCGTATCTGAATAGTTTTGTGGTTGATGTGCAGGTTGATAAACCCCGTTACTACGTTATTCCGCAAGCCTGGCCGGAAATAATTCATCAGTTGAAACGTAACGGCGTAACGCTGCAGACCTTCCAGAAAGATACATTGATTACCGTCTCAGCGTACTACGTTACGGATTATAAAAGCCCGCAACGACCTTACGAAGGGCACTTCATTCATACGGGTGTGAACGTACGTACTGAATTACAGCAAATTCAATTTTATAAAGGCGATTATCTGATCCAAACAAACCAGCCGACGAATCGATATATTGTCGAAACACTTGAACCGCAGGGGGTTGATTCTTTTTTTGCCTGGAATTTTTTTGATAGTATTCTCGATCAGAAAGAATACTTTTCCAACTATATTTTCGAAGATACCGCGGCTGAATTGGTAAAAAAAGATCCGGCGCTTCGTAAGTAACTGGACGAAAAACGCGCTGCTGACAAAGCCTTTGCCGAGAATGCCAACGCCCAGTTGGATTTTATTTACCGGCAAACACCGTACTACGAAAAAACGCATAACCGTTACCCAGTTTACCGATTGAATTAATTTCCGATGAATTTACTTATCCGACACTTGTTCAGTGGCTTATTGGTGATGCCGTTTGGTTTACTGGCTCAAATCAATGGCATCGATTCATCTGATGTCGCGGCTATTCGGACGCTACGTGCTCAATCAAACGCGGCTATTCAAAACCGTAATTTAGCTGCATTCGGCCAGGCCATGATGACAGAAATTGAGGTAACGCGGGGGAGTGGTTCGCACGTATCGGGTCGGGATTCGGTGCTGGCATCGGTAGCCGTTCAATTCAACGATCCTGCGTTTATGGGCTATGTCCGTAATCCGGATCGTATCGAGGTTAGTAAAATGAGCCTACTCGCAGCGGAACAGGGGCACTGGACAGGCCGTTTTCAGCGTTCCGACGGGATTCAAATCATAACGGGTACGTATCTGGCGATGTGGCGTAAAACAACGGAAGGCTGGAAAATTCGCTCCGAGCTCTTTGTGAGTCTAAACTGTACGGGCAGTGCAGCGTGCGAGAAGTGATGAAAAGAAATTATTCTGGTTGACTCGGTAGATTTCGCAGGTCAAGTAAGTCCTGCGGACGGCCAAGAGCTTGTTTGTTCCGAATTAAATCAGGTAAACTGATTACGTTGGTTGGTACATTCTCAATCAGAAGCACAATGCGATTCTGGTAACATTCGTCAAACGTAACGCCTAATGTAAACGTCATTAAATCGATCCACTCATCATAGCGATTAAACGATAAGTAATTAGGAACTTTCGTAAAGTCATCATGTTCAAATTCGCCATCCTTGTAACCGTACTGGTATAAGGCCCGCAGGAGACGATCTGCGTTCTGATCGCTGGGTCGTACGAAGATGTCAATATCGCTAGTGGTGCGCAGATAGCCATGTGCAATCACGGCGTGACCTCCTAGCACTACGTATTCAACGCCCTCTTCGTTGAATAGGCTTATCAGATTTAAGTACTTGTCCTCCATTGCCTAATAGTGGATTTGCTGGATTTGCGTAGTAGATGGCTTTCGCTCGCCGAATCAGTTTCAAGGCAGCCGCTAATCGTTCCTGTGGTGTTTTGGCCCACCAGTATTCTTTGTCATAAACGTGTATCTCGTCGGGGTTGCTGGATTTGCGGATGATGGGCATAATCAAGTAGTATCAGAATCACAAAAATCACTTCTTTATCTAAAAAGAGATCAGTTTGTCAATTGAAAACGAGTTAAATAAAGCTCACTGCCAAACAGAATCCTTCCTTTTGAAGTTGACCATCGATTTCAGACCACTAATATTGTTTTTTCATATTACACTGATAGAAACGATTGAGGTCAATCCCACTGGATCGACCTCAATCTACCTAGTTATTTTCTGATTCGTGTACTACCCCTTCTTCTGTTCCTTTGCCCAGGCATCTTTCAACGTAACGGTTCGGTTGAAAACGGGTTTGTCGGGTGTAGAGTTCTGGTCCAGAATGAAGTAGCCTTTGCGCATGAACTGGAAATTAGTTTGTGAGCCGGAACGAGCTGCTTCTACCAGCGCGGGTTCGACAAAGGCACGTACTACTTCCAGCGAATTTGGGTTCAGCAATTCACGGAATTCACGTTCGTCCGCAGCCGGGTTTTCAACCGAGAAGAGCCGGTCATAAAGACGTACTTCAGCTTCGACAGCGTGCGGTACCGATACCCAGTGAATCGTGCCTTTTACGTTGATACCCGACGTATCGGAACCGCTCCGGCTTTCGGGGATGTACGAGCAGCGCAGCTCAATAATCTCGCCCGCGTTGTCTTTCACAACCTCATCGCACTTAATGATGTACGCGCCTTTCAGACGTACCATACCGCCCGGAAACAGTCGGAAATATTTCTTTGGCGGATTTTCCATGAAGTCGTCACGCTCGATGTACACTTCCCGACTGAACGGTACGTTCCGTTCGCCCGCACTGGGATCTTCAGGGTTGTTTTCGATGGACATGATTTCTTCCCGACCAACTTCATAGTTGGTGATGACGAGCTTCAGGGGCTTTTCATCTAAAACCGCCATGACACGATGCGTTGTTTTATTGAGTTCTTCACGAATGCAGAATTCCAGCAGCCCTACATCAATGAGGTTGTCGCGTTTGGCGATTCCAATTCGGTCGGCAAATTCCCGGATGCTGGCCGGCGTATAGCCGCGCCGACGGATTCCGGCAATGGTTGGCATCCGTGGGTCGTCCCAACCGCGTACGTGACCTTCATTGACCAGTTGCAGAAGTTTCCGCTTGCTCATGACGGTATACGTCAGGTTCAGCCGGGCAAACTCGATTTGACGCGACGGGAAAATTTCCAGTTGCTGGATGTACCAGTCGTACAGCGGCCGGTGCACCTCAAATTCCAGCGTACAGAGCGAGTGCGTGATCTGTTCAATAGAGTCCGATTGCCCGTGGGCGAAATCGTACATTGGAT
>NZ_JBMDWV010000003.1:0-3579 GCF_048594605.1 Spirosoma sp. | reverse complement strand
ATATTAAGCTTAGCTCCAACACCGGCAATGTTAAACATTCAAATACCTATAGAAAAAAAGAATTTACATAAGTGTGGCATACCTTTAGATAATTTCACTTTGCATAAAGACGATGGCTATTTTAAAATGCAATTGTTGATGCACCTGATGGATACAACATCGCAAAAGCGAAAAAAAAACTTAGGGAACATATACACCAAAAAGGATATAATGAAAAAAGCAGCTGGTGAGCTAAGTAATTTTAAAATAGATATGAGAGCTTTAAAAAATAGTATAGAAAAATACGAAGATAACTCTGATTATTTATGCAGACCAGTTCTTAGAGTAATCAAATCTAACTAAAGCACAGTTGGGTTCTTTTTGTTTTAGAATTGTTATTCTTGTCTTTGTACCCTCTAATTCATAGATATGAAATACTTCTATATCTACACAATGCCTCCTCAATAGTTACAGCTTCATAATTAATATTTTACTTAAGTAATATATCAATCTGCCTAGGCATATATTGATATAACTCACCTCTCGTTGCCTTATTTTTTAAGTATACCTAAATAAACGTTTGAGCCAAATGAAGTGTGTATTTATTCTTTTACATTTTTTGGCCAACTTGCGACAAGGCGTAAACTGGCCAGAGGTAGCCAATCACGTGACATTCCACTTAATTGCTTTAGCGATAATCAAAACTTTGGAATGGACTTATGAATTTGTTTTAGAGGGTTTTGATAAAGTTCTAGCTTATCTCTTCTAATAATTTTCTCATTTTTCAGACAAAGCACTAATGAGTTAAATTAGTGCTTTGTCTTTTAAAAGGTTTATGAACACAAATTACTTATCAGTCAAATACACCGACTGAATCGTCTGTTTATCAACGCCCGCTTCAATTACCTGCTGAGTGGATACCGGTACGTTGGAGAAAAAATCAAGCCCTGTTTCTGCTTCGATCTCGTCTATGCTCGTCCGAAAACTGTTCCATTTCGCATCGCCCGTTGCATTCGTGTTCGGCATCCAGACCGCGATTACCCGCGTCTGAGCGTTGATCCGATTCAAGTCATTCGACCCGACGGGCAGCACCACAATTACTTTCCAAAGCACAGCCGGTACGGTCAGCTTCCCACCTGCCAGCGCCGTAGCGGTTCCGTTGTCGCCCTCCCCGCCTTGGCTGGATGGGCCGGCGATGATGTACAGCTCGTTGCCTTCCGCTACCAGACTGCGGCAGTATTCTTCCAGCAGTCGCCAGCTTTGCCGCTTGAACGCAGGCGCCTGGGGAACGATGTTGGAAAGAATAAACGTTGACCGGTTTTCCTCGGCTGTACTGTCGCGGTCATCGCTCGGACACAAATGCCCTCGATCAAAGCCTGTATTCGTATAATCCGAATGCCGCGCTACGTACCACCCAGAAGGCAGCAATGTTTCAGGAATGAAGTTTCCGGCGTAGCGGCTGGCTGATCCTTTCCAGGCTGAACTTAGATGCCAGCTCACCCAATTGGCGATACCGGTGGATTGGTTATACGAAACACTATACGTAGCGCGGGAAATCAGATACGCATTGGGACTGGCTTCGCTGGTTCGGGCGCCATCGGGATTACCCAGAGCCATATTGTCGTCGCGAGTCGGGGAAGTATTGTCAGGGGTTGAAACGCCAGGCTGTTTGCAGTGAACCAGCGTAAACAGCAGCAGGCCATAAGCCAGCAGCCGCAGGGAAATCGATTTCATGAATAGTATTGAAAAAGAGGAACAGGCTGTTAGCCTGTAGTAAAGGTACGCAGAGAACGCTACGTGTTTACGCTAATTCGGGCAGTGGGGACAGGGGTGTTCCAGTATGACAAGGCAATGTTTCCTCCTATTGGGTAAGAAGCGACTAAGATACTGACTAACCAATAAAACGAACAGATCCATGAGCAAGTTACTGCCTGTTTTCGTCGCTGTCCCGGCCCTATCCAACTGGTGGTGGACTCAAGAAACTTATTATCATGTATACCTCCTCAACTAGTGTTCAAAGTACCCCGGTACCAACGGAAAAACCAGCGAAAAAAATGCCTCTGGTTGTTACAAGTCTACAACAACTCATTTTTTTAGTTGATCAACCAACTATTACTAGATCAGCGGCTTACCAGGTAAAAATTGCCATTTCAGGAATACATGGGCATATGAATGCTCAGTTGGAACAACAGACCAATGAATACTTAAAAAGTTGTGGCTGTAAAGAAGGGATGGTCGCCGGTATCTTATTACTTGTTTTTGGCTGGTTGCTTCGCTTAGAAGGGGGCTGGGTGTTTGACAATGCTTTCCTTGATATGGCCACAATATTCCTGGTTGGAGCAGTGGCAGGAAAGGTTGGTACGTACGCCGTCCTTCGCTTTAAGATGGCTATACTCTTAAAAAGGGTAAGGAATTCGATTATAGAAGTGAACAAGTTTAGTCATATTTAATAACTGAAACAATGGCACTGGTATGCACCCAAATCGGAGAATGGATTCAGGAAAAAGTAACAAGGGAAGTTGAGGAATGGATAGAGAAAACAGAGGAGGTATGTGAAGACTGGCCTTGGCCGGTCAATTGGTTATGTAATTTTGTAACTACTTTTTTAAAAGTGATAACATATGTTGTGGATTTTGTAGCACGGTGGGTTGGCCAGACTGTTTGCAAAATTGTAGTTACACTGGCGGATGTAGTCAGCGATGTGTTTACAGGGGTGATTGGCATACTTGGGGGAATAGTTACGCTCAAGTGGGCCAAAATAGTCGATGGATTAATTATCATAGCAACGGGTATCGCCAGCTTCATTGGGGCTTATATCAGGATCGTTTTTCTTGGCGATACGATTGATTTCATTATAACAGAGATAAAAAAAGCCCAGCTTAAAAACCACGTTCGCAATCTGCTAGAAGCTAAGGGGTTTAACAACGGAAAGGCAAAAGTGGTCACAGTAATTACACCATGCAGGCCACTTTACAAGCAGTAAACACCACAACAGTTCTCTTAAACGCCCGTGGCTGCTGCTTAACTCACTTCAGTGTTTAAGTAAGGTGAAGTAGAAGTAATTCGAGCATTTTTCTGAGACTATCAAAATCCGAAATTGCACAATATCAGCTCGCCTTCATCTGTGTATGCTTTGGGGCAAAATGAAATGTGGTTTGGCTAATTTTCAGATAGTCTATTCCTTCAATCATCCAGAGCAACTTAGAGTAGCAGAGGCTAACCCAATAATTAGCCATGGAGACTATGCGTATATTGGAGTCAACAGGCCCTTTTTATCCAAAAACCTCAGCGAATATGAAAACTATCAATATCGCGATTGACATCCGTTCATTCTTATTAGGGGCTTTCACCTTAGGCGGCTTACTAACGCTCACTAACTTTAAACCCGCCCGCGATGCCCAGCCCGATCCGGCAGTTTTAGATACCCGCCGGTTTCAGGTGGTTGCTGGCGAAAGACAAGTGATCATTCTAGACACCAAAACAGGGCGGTTTATTCTCGACCCATTTGCCACCAGTAAACCAAAATGGGTAGTTGGCGATTTTGAACAAGTACAAAAGCTGGAAGGCAAGTAGGTTTTAGCCTATCCTTCAATCGAAGTT
>NZ_JBMDWV010000299.1:0-19998 GCF_048594605.1 Spirosoma sp. | reverse complement strand
GTTTTGACGTTTACTCAACCCCCCACCCCCCCACTTTACAAGCCTTGAAACTACCACATCAAACGAACTCCAGCGTCTGTAATTGCTGATCTATGAATGCCAGTTCATCGGCAGAGAGAGTAATAGTGATGGCCTTCGCATTTTGTATTGCCTGTTCTTCGTTGCGGGCACCCACCAATGCCGCTGTGATGCCCGGCTGTTCAATAGTCCAGCGGATCACCAATTGACTCAAACTTGCGTTCTTTTCATCAGCCAGCGGCTTTAGCTTGTTCAGAAGTTCATCAGCCTGGATGATATTTTCCCGCTTGAAAAATCGGTAACTGGTTCGGTGGTCTCCTTCCGCAAACTGATGATCAGGCTTGATTTTTCCGGTGAGCAACCCACGCTCCATTGGGCTGTAAGCGAGAATACCTTTTTTATGAGCAAGACAATACGGTACTAACGTATCAGTAATACTCTGATTAAGCATGCTGAATGGAACCTGGTTTGATGCTAGTTTCACGACCGATTCAGCGCGTTGCATTTGCTCAGCCGTATAGTTGCTCACACCAGCCTGACGTATTTTCCCCTGCTCAATCAACCGCGCTACCGCTTCCATACTTTCTTCTATGGGCGTAGTTTTGTCCGGCCAGTGCATCTGGTACAAGTCGATATAATCGGTACCCAATCGTTTTAGGCTGTCTTCGCACTCTTTGATGATACTTTCTTTGCCAGAGTACTTGTACACATCAATCGGATTGCCCGCGTTATCCTGACTTTTAAAAGCCAGATCGCCCTGAGCCAGGTCCCAGCGCATACCGTACTTCGTCAAAATCTGTATTTTATCGCGTGGGATGCCTTTGATGGCTTCACCAACAATTTCTTCACTCGTTCCTTGTCCATAAATAGGAGCCGTATCGATAGACGTAACGCCCAGTTCATACGATGATTTAATGGCAGTGACGGCATCTCTCCGCTCAGTGCCGCCCCACATCCAGCCGCCAGCCGCCCAAGCTCCAAACGTAATGGCGGAAACCTGCAAATCAGAATCACCCAGTTGTCTATATTCCATATGTGCTTACTGTAAAAGATGAATTCCTTTGTAAAAAGTGAAACAGGCGCTTTTGTTCATTAAAATTCAGGAACATCTTCCCAATTTTGATGACTCATCACTGTGGTTGAGCAACAAGGCACTAACTAACGGTTCAGCGCGTTTTTGTTTCATGTCATCTTTATTGTTCTGGAAAGGCTGGAGTCGAACGTATCGCTTTGCGTATATAGCCAGTCTTACTTTATTTAGTATCAGTTTTATTCTGTTTGCAATTGCCTGGGCGCGGGGCCTGGATAATGTTGTCCATTGGGACGTATTAAGCGAATTGACTGAGCTTCCCGTTACGTTTTACACCTTCTCCGATGGATTGCTCGATTATGCCGTAAACGGAAAAGCCTATGCCGTTTCCGAACAGTTTATTGCCGGGGCGATGCAGATTCGCCCCGACGTAGCAACCGCCTTTCTCGTTGGAATCAGCGTAGCATTTGTGCTGCTGATGAGTGCGGTTACGCGTTTCAACCGACTACGGTATCTGATCAGTATGGCCCTTCTCATTCTTGGTCTGGCTTTTTTTCGATGGGAAATGCTAGAAATTCCGGGTCTGGGAGGAAATTATCTATTTCTGTTATTAGCCTTCCTGTTTGGTTCGGTCAGTTATTACTTCCACGCTTTCCGGTCTGATTATCCGATCATCGTTCGATTGGGCGTATTTGGTTTACTAACGCTTATGGTAGCAATTGGCCTAAGCACGTTATCCCCCGTAAAATTCCCAGCTCTGATCGTTGTCAGTTACGGAATGCCTGTGCTATTGGCTTTTAGTACGGGGTTCATCTTCTTTATTGGTGCTGAAACCATTGCCGGATTAGTCTGGCTTACCTCGGCAGGCCGTTCGCAGGAAGGTAATACCCAAATTAGTTCGCGAAGAACGCTAGGCATTAACAATTTTCTGTTTATCAGCGGATTATACGTAGTGAATCTGTCGTTGATCTGGCTCAAGAATACAAAATCCATTGATTGGGACGTACTGGCCATTAGCCCCTTTATCATTTACCTGATTTCGCTGGTAGTGGGGGTATGGGGGTTTCGACGATTGGTTGAGCAACAGGACGTAGTGTCCTTTCGCGACGGAGGAGCTTTCCTGTATGTAGGTTTTGCCTTGCTGACAACCCTTACGATGGCTTATGCTTTTGCAACGGCGAATGATCCTGTTGTCGAGATGTTTGAAGATGTGATCGTTTACACACACCTGGCAATGGGCATAGTATTTGTCGCGTACGTAATCATCAACTTTCGGTCGATTTATCAACAGAATCTGCCTGTGTATCGTATATTATACAAACCTCCGCGCCTTGAGCTGAGCCTATTCCGGATTGTCGGTTTCGTTATTTTAATGGTTCTGCTCGCGTCTGGCGGCCTGATTACGTTTCGGCAGAGCGTAGCGGGTTATTATAACGGCCTGGGCGATTACTATACAGTAAGCAACGAGTCAGCATCGGCTACGGCGTTTTATCAACAGGCGCTGGAGCAGGAATTTCAGAACCACAAATCGAACTATTCGCTGGCCTCACTGGCGATGGCACAGAATAACCAGACTGCAGCAGCCTATTACTATCAGCAGGCTTTGCTCAAACAGCCTAATCCACAAGATTATGCGGGGTTAAGTCAGACGTATCTTCAGACGAACCTGTTCTTTGAGGCTGTGAAAACCTTACAGCGTGGTCTTCGGGCATTTCCGAAAAGTGGGGAATTGCAAAATAACTTAGGATTCCTGTACGCCCGAACCAGTGTTGCGGACTCAGCCTATTATTACCTCAAAGCTGCCGCCGATTATGCAGATCAGGACGACGTTCCCGAATCGAACCTGTTGGCTTTTTACGCACGCAATCCCAACGTACTGGCTGTCGATTCAACGCTTGCCCGGAACGTAACAAAATCTTCGTACGAATCGTATCAGGCCAATGCGCTGGCGTTACGGTTAGTTGCTCAGACCGACACAGCTCAGCCTAACCAACCCGAATGGCTGACTGGAGAATCGGCAAAGCAGGGGTTAAGCGTTGGTCGATTTACCAGCTTGTATAACTATGCCCTGGCTAACCAACGATCCGATTCAACGCTTAACAGCACCTTGCAACGTTTATCCGCCGATCCAGTTAATCAGGACTTTACGGACGATTTATTGATAGCCCGCGCTGTAACCGAGTACAAAAATCATAACCATCCGGTTGCCTTTGATCTCATGGCGCAACTAGCCGAAGGCGACGAACAGAATGGCTCCGCTTATCGCTCAATAGCCGGGTTATGGCAGTTGGAGCAGGGATTATATCGCCGGGCCGCCGAAACGTTTAGTTATAATTCGGATACGACTTCAATCTATTACCGGGCGATGGCACTGACCAAAGCAAATGACCCCGTATTGGCACAGTCGCTCTGGGAAACAGCCGCTAAAAGTGACCCGGGCGTCGATGCCCTCAGACAGGTGTATTATCAGGAGCGTAAGCCCCAAACGGATCTGGAAAAAGCGTTTTACGTTACATATCGACTAGATGACCCAAACCGGGGCGCTTACTGGGAAACCATTCAGGAGCCGAGTTTGAAAACAGTGGCGGGTGTCGCGCTAACGAATGATTTTCTGGATCAACTCCAGTGGCGAAATGCTCAACTGGTTCTGGCCGGCGTTCCTGATTCTGCCCAGGTCAACCCGGTTGCGCTATCGTTACGTAACGTCGTAGCTATTCGATTGGCCTCCTTCCGGCGAAGTGTTGGCGCTGCCGAAACAATGGCAAAGAAACTTATTTTACCCGATTATCAGGCTGCACGCGAGTACTGGCTGGGACAAACCTACGAACGTACACGCCGATTTGCCCAGGCACGGCAAGCCTATCAACAAGCTTTGAAATTAGCTCCCCTGAATGCGCAGTTTGTTACGTCGGCGGCACAGTTTGAACAGCAGCAGAAACAAACCCGAAAAGCCTATGATCTGGTTTTAACGGCCCTGCCGTTTAACGAAGACAATGCCGGATTACTCAAAACATACGTTACGTTGTGCCTGGATCTGAGCTTGTTTGATTACGCCGAAACCGGACTGGAAAAGTTACGGGCTGCAACCACCCCCACCGATTATCAGGCGTTTTCAGTAACTTATCAGGAAAAATTGGCGTCAATCGAAAACAGCCGTCAGAAATTTCTGCAATAAGGTAGTTTTGTTTGTTAGTCAGACGATCATCAACTTTATGAACATCATCGAAACCCGTAATATCGCCAAACGCTACGTAATGGGTACCGAAGTGGTTGACGCGCTTAAGTCCATTACTATTAGCATTCAGAAAGGCGAATACGTAGCATTTATGGGACCGTCGGGTTCCGGTAAGTCAACGCTGATGAATATTGTTGGTTGTCTGGATACACCCACGTCGGGGCAGTATGTTCTGAATAATCAGGATGTTAGCCGAATGGGCGAAAATGAGCTGGCTGAGGTACGTAACAAAGAAATTGGCTTTGTTTTCCAAACGTTCAACCTCTTACCCCGCCAGACGTCGCTGGAGAACGTAGCGTTACCACTTATTTATGCAGGTTACAATAAAGCTGATCGGACTGAAAAAGCGATGCTGGCGCTTAGAAACGTCGGACTGGAAAACCGGGCAGGTCACCGGCCGAACGAACTATCGGGAGGTCAGCGGCAACGGGTAGCTGTGGCGCGGGCGCTGGTAAACGACCCAAGTATTTTACTGGCCGATGAGCCAACGGGTAACCTCGATACCAAAACTTCGTACGAAATTATGGATCTTTTCGATCAGATTCATAGCAAGGGCAACACAGTGATTATGGTAACGCACGAAGAGGATATTGCGGAGTATGCCCACCGCATTGTTCGGTTGAGGGATGGTTTAGTTGAAACCGATCGGGTTAACACGCATATACGTAAAGCGCAAACGTTAATGCAATCATTGCAGTAACAAACAAATGTAGAGACGCAACGTGTTGCGTCTCTACGTATTCATTTACGCAGCAATTACTTCATTCACTACGTCCTGCCATTCTTGCATTTCCGGAATACCAGGTTTGCGTTTACCAAAAATCAACGCAATATTATTCCCTTCTTTATCGAATAGATCGAGCCCCGTAACGATGCCGTCCTTAGTTGGTTTGCGTGTCACCCAAATGGTGTTGATCTGATCTTCGCGTAGGTGCATGTTAAACTCCGGGTCCAGTACATTATACCAGGGGCCCATGCTAACCAGCTTTTTAACCAGTCCTGTATGAATCTGAATACAGCCCGGATTCGACGCAAAAATCATAATCGGCAAGTCGCGTTGGGCAACTGTTTCGAAGATCCTTTTGAATTGATCGACCGAGATTTGTTCAGCGTACCCTACAGGTGCGATCCGAATACCCTGTTCCCGATCAAGTTTGTGCTTACGTAGAAGACCGAAAAATTCGTGCGTATCCTGCATGGCCAGCCAGCCATTCTGAAAAGCCTGAATATCAACCGCTTCGCTATCTAACTCTGCTTCTTTTTCAGGATAAGGCAACGTAACGATGGCTTCGGATTGGTCATCAGCAAGGTATTTCTGAACGAGCGTCTCATAAGCCGCTACGTCCGATTTATCCGTCAGATAAATTTTATGAACGGCGGTTCCATCCTGGTCGAAAAACTGAAGACTTTTTCGACCATTTTCATCAACGGCAAACCCAAAATGCCAACGCGACATAAACAGCCGCAGATCAATATCAGGACCGAGCGCCAAACCTACCTGGCCATTAAACGAAACGTTTTCGTATACGCCCTTGCGCTCATGAACGATGTTGTCGTTACGGGTCAGCGCCATAACATAACCCAGCGTTGACACTTCCTTGAGTAACTCGCGAAAATCACCTTCCAGCCGCTGGACCGTTTCGCCAAGTTGCGTAGCGAGCAAATCCGCTTCGCTAACACCTAATTGTTTAGCGGCATCCCGAATTCTGGATTTTGGGTTCTCTTCTTTAAACGCATCCCAACGTTCTTTAAGGGCTTGTGTTGTAATCATTTTATAAAATGGTTTGGTCAGTAACGATCAGAAAATTGGTTTTGCTGCGGAATCACCATTGGGCAATCCATTTCGGGATGCTCAACGAGCCACACATTCAGGTTAAATACACGCTTGATAGTTTCAACAGTAATGACATCCCGAGGAGCTCCAAGGGCTTCGATCCTTCCGGCACGTAGCATAACAACTTGATCAGCGTATTGAGCCGCTAAATTCAGATCATGCAGAATAACCACGGCGCAAAAGCCTTTTTGGGTAAACTCACGAGCAAGTTCCAGCATTTGGTGTTGATGGAGCAGATCCAGTCCCGTAGTCGGCTCATCCAGAAATAAAATACCCTGTGATACGTCCCATATTTGGGCCAGAACTCGCGCCAGTTGTACGCGCTGCTGTTCCCCACCAGACAACGTAGTGAAAACGCGGGAAGCAAACTCCCACATGCCTACTTTTTTGAGCGCCATCTCAGCTACATAATAATCGTGTTCCGACGGATGAAAATCGAAATGAGGATACCGGCCCATCAGCGCCAGTTCGCTCACCAGAAAGGGAAACACAACTGAGTTTTGCTGCGGCAGAACAGCGCGAAATAGCGAAAGCGCTTTATCAGAATACGTATCGATCGGCTTATCGAGAAGGCGGATTTCACCACCGGACGCTTTCAACTCGCGGGTACATAGCTTGAGCAGGGTCGATTTTCCCGCACCGTTCGCCCCGACAATCGCCAGTAGTTCGCCCGGATTGGCGCGGAACGTAACGCCATCGAGTAATTTTCGATTTCGTATCTGGTACGATATGTTTCTGACTTCTAACATATTGCTGATAGTTACGCGCCTGTCCGACGTCGCTCCCGAAACAAGATCCACAGGAAAACCGGCGTTCCGATCAACGCCGTTAGAATACCAATCGGTAGTTCGGCAGGAGCTACCAGCGTTCGGGCCAGCGAATCGGCCAGCGTCAGTACAATGGCTCCACCAAGGGCTGATCCTGTCAGCACACGACGATGGTCTGAGCCTGCTCCCATCCGTATCAGATGCGGAATCACTAGCCCCACAAAGCCAATAATGCCCGCTACAGCGACCGACGTACCCACCGCCATCGTTGAAAAAACAATTACCTGGCGCTTGATACGCTTCAAATTAACACCGAGCATACTCGCCTGGCTTTCGCCCAGCGCTAATAGATTGAGCGATTTCGCCAGTCGGGGAATACCTACCAGGGCAACGGCGGTAAAGGGTAAAATAGCCAGCACAGACGTCCAGCTAGCACCGCCCAAACTGCCTAAGCTCCAGAACGTAATGTTACGTAGTTGCTCGTCGGTCGCCAGATACGTCATGATACCGGTCAGTGCGCCCGACAACGAATTGATGGCAATGCCCGTTAGCAGCATGGTTGTTATCACATCTTTTCCAGCCATACGACCGATACGATAGACTAAAAAAGCGGTAGCACAAGCGCCCACAAACGCAACAACCGACAAAGCATACATACCCAATACGCCCGTTATCGTCTGGAAAAGCTTAACCTCAAGCACAATCATCATTACGGCGGCCAGTGATGCTCCTGACGAAATTCCAATCAGACCTGGGTCGGCCAGTGGATTTCTGAAAAGCCCCTGAATAGCAGCGCCGGAGATAGCCAATCCGGCGCCTATCAGGACCGCCAGACAAACTCTGGGCAGCCGAATAGCCAGCAGAATAGCTTCTTTGGTAGTGTCAACTTCAACGGAATAGCCCAGCGATTTTGCAATAATCAGTCCAATCTCATACGGCGTTACATGCAGTGCGCCAACGCCTACTGATACAATGAGCGTTATAAGCAGCGTAACGACCAAAGCCGGCATCAGCCACGGATTAATAACCGTTTTGATTGCCGATTTCGGTATCTGTTGTGTACTGGTAGAAGAACGGATTGCTGCCGTGGTATCCATCAAACTTATACTTTAGGCTTCTGCGAAATTTTTTGAGTTAATTCTTGAAGCGCTTTTCCTAAACGAGGAGAGAAACCAGTCAGCAGATGGCCGTCCATGACAATAATTCGCCCGTTTTTCCCTGCGTTTGTCTGAGCAACACCTTGGACTTTTGCCAACCCTTCAGCTCCACCCAAACTTTCGAGCCCCGTGTCAAATAAAAGAATAACATCAGGGTTTGCGCTTACAAGGGATTCAGCCGTGAGGGGCTTATAATTATCAAAACCAGACGTAGCATTGACCCCGCCCGCCAGCTCGATCATCTTATCAACTTGCGTTCCCTTGCCGGATACCATCATCGTACCCGTACCTCGGGCATAAATGAAAAGTATTTTGGGGCTGTTCGTCACTTTTTTAACCTGAGCCAGATCGGCATCCAGCTTCTTAATCAGTGGTTTTGCCCGCGATGGTACCTGACACGTATTCGCTACGTCCTGAATTAGCTTCTTGGTGCCTGCCACGCTAAATTCCTGCTGGAACGTAATGACATTGATACCCGCCGATTTGATTTGCTCAATCACCCCGGGCTTCGTCCCTGCATTCACTGAAGTGAGCACCAGCGTCGGTTTTAAGGAGATCACACCTTCAGCAGAAATGTTTCGGTTATGCCCGACTTTCGGTAGTTTTTGCAGCGACTCGGGATACGTACTGGTCACATCGACGCCGATCAAATGCGATTGTAAACCCAGATCACAGAGAATTTCACTCACTGTGCCATCCAGCGACACAATTCGCACCGGCTCTTCTTTCGGCGATCTGTTCGCGAAAGCAAGCTGGCCGCTGACAAGCAAACTCATCAGCAGGCTACTGAGCCATGTAGTAAAAACAGTTCTTTTGTTCATGAATGTTGTATTTATATGCCTTGTAGTATGACTTATGGCTGCGCTACGTAGTGGACTAGCTTCCCTGCTTAACCAGCTTGTATTCAAACTTGGGCTTACCGCGTTCGCCACCGTCCTGCGTAGCGAAGCTGAGGAATTTCAGCTTGTACACGTTTCCAGACGGATCTTTAATAACGTAGAAGCGGTCAGTCCGAACGCCCGTAGAGGTTGGGCTGGCTACGCGCCAGTTAGAACCAATAACCACCTTGTCATTTTTGAACGTAGTGGTTGCAATATTGCTTTCACCATAGGCATCATACGTAACGGTGCTTGTCATGACTTCAGCGGCCGTAACACCACCCAGATGATTAATAAAAACCTGATCGGCGAAATAGTATGGAACATCAGCATTGCCAAAGGTGGTTTTATACATTGCTCCGGTCCAGACGAAATCCCAACGAGCTTTGGCAGGCTCTACATTCACCGCAGCACCCGTATCGAACGACACGAACTGGAAGTTGTAAGCGGCATCTTTCGTAATCGAAACGGTTTTAAAGGTCGTTTCTTTAATACCGGCGTATTGTAGTGTATAGCCCGTAGTGCCGTTACGTAGTATGCGCACTTTCATCCAGCCTTTGGCCGTCACTCCACCACTTGTTCCCCGGTTGATGACATAAACTTTGTTTTCGGCGTCAGTTGCCGAAACAGGGGCAATGGCCGTTTTGGTTAGGTCGCCCGATACGTCGTCAAGCAGTACCGTCGTTGCCGGATCGGGATTTGTACCGCTAAAAGCGAGATTCAGCCCTACCGTATCGGCGGCTGTTACCTGCGTCAGGTCCGTTTTGTTCAGTACCGTAGCGGCTGCCCCCGTCATGTTATTAACGATAACACGAAAATCGCTGCCGGAGTAAAAGCCTAAATCCCATGCTGCCCGACGTACCGGCGTAGCCGTATTATTGCTCAGATCAGCATACACGGCGTTTATGGCGCTGGACCCTCCCGTTCCACCGTCAAGCGTTAACGTAGTACCGCTCGAAACGATCGAAGCAAATTTGACTTTTAAAGCCTTCGTTGTTCCCACTAAAACAGGGCTGTTGGCTGATGTGATAGCAAAGTCGACTGTTTCAGAACCGCTCAGAATAATGTTATCGGCTTTAGTCAGCTTAAACGACGTTTCGCTGCTACCCGCCGGAACCGTTAATGTCAAGGTTGTTCCGTTAGTAGCTGGTGTGGTTGTAAACTGCGTTCCATACGTAATACCGGTGGGGGTCACCTGCACGGTTACAGGCGTAGCGGCTTCTACAGCACGTGACAGTTTTAGTTTTATTGTCGCTTCTTTCGTGGCCGCATCCATGCCCTGCTCGGCGCTTTCAAACTGCACTACGTTGTCAGGTAGCGGTGGATCGCTCTCCTTACAGGCATTTAACGTACTGACTGCCAGAGCGAGCATGAATGCAATAATCCGTTTCATATGAGTTAACGTTTGTGGGACTAAGACTTTATTGATTGAGTTGATTAATTGGTGGTTAAGAGTCTGGTTTAGCCAGGATTGATTAGTTTTTATACCACTGGAAGGTAAGCCCCAGAAAATAGGAGCGGCCGTAGCTTACAGGAGCAGGACCACCCGCACTATGGGCGCCACCTGTGTCGGTCGATGTATTGGCCAGTCGGGTGATATTGAACAGGTTTTTAATGCCCGTCGTTAGCGACAGGTACTTACCCAGCCCTTTTGTCAGCGTAAAATCGGCCCAGTGAAAAGCCGCGATTCGGGTTAATGTAGCCGATACGTCGCCATTGCCGTTGACCGTTGCCAGATAGCTTGGACGAGTGCCAGAGAACTTATAGAAAAGGCTAATTTTTGTATCAATTTTCCGTAACGTGTACGTGAAGTTCGAATTCACTTCAGGCGACCACATAAACGAAGGCACTGTATTTAGGTAGTCTACGGTATCAGATGCCACCAAAAGATTGTTGTATCGACCGATATAGGAGAAGCCGATGGTAGCACTCAGGTCTTTCCAGTTAAAGACATTTTCCAGCGTCAGCCCCGTCGTTTTGAATTTGTCGATGTTAATATTCGTCTGAATTCGGGGGTCGCTCGGATCAACTCCAAAGCTGATCAGATTATTGAATACGTTGTAGAAAAACCCGAGTGTCGATCTAAACTTAGGACTTGCCTGCCACGCCAGCGAACCGTTGAAGCTATTAGAATTTTCGGCTTTCAGATTCGGATTACCCCGTAGCGAGTGGCTGGCATCGAAGAAATTGAAATACAATTCACGTAGTGCGGGCGATCGGAAGCCACGCGCATAGGCTAATCGTAAATCCAGATTTTTTGTTAGCGCAAACTTGGTGTTAAGGGAAGGAATAACCGGTGGAGCATCGTAAACTGAATTTTTAATGAATCGCAAGCCTGGCCGAATGCTGATTCCTGCGGTGGGATTAAGTGTCGAGGAAATGAAAAAGGCATAATCATTAATTGTTGGCGAGCCTAAAATTCGTGCTCCAGAAGACGCATCCAGATTAATATCGATGCCCGGTTGTAAGGAAACCGCCGACGAAACTTTGTAGGAAGCCGTGGCCCGATACGTCTGGCTGACAAATTTCGATACGTCCTGTTCGCCTTCTCCCAGCGAAAGTGTCCGTCGGCCTGTTGTTACGTCCAGAATGGTTGTTTGTGTTCGGCGTTGATAGTCGGTATACGACGCCTGCCCATTGAGTTGAAGCCGGTCACTGATTCTCCAATCACTTTGAAATTGATGGACGTAGCGGTACGAAATGTACTTCTGATCACGCGCCAGACGTGTATTTACGTTTTCGCTGCCTTCGCTCAACAAATTCTCTTTCAGCGCATCCAGCCGATAGTAGATGTTTGTCTTGTCAGTGCGATACCCGACTTTTCCGTGGCCAAACAGTTGCTCTTTGGGAAGCCAGTCTTTCGTTCTGCCTATTGATTGGCCCTGCCAACCACCGAACGTATTGTTTGTTATGCCCGCCGATACGTTCCAGCCTTTCTTTTGCCACGTGATCCCTACGTTCTGTATGTGTAAGCCCTGGTTAGTAAAAGCGCTGTATTCCTGATTGGCCGTTTCTTCCTGAATGCGGGCAGAAATCCCAAGACGTTCAGCACCCGGTTTTTTGGTAATAATATTGATTACACCCGCCAGTGCATCGGAACCGTACGAAACCGACATAGGGCCTTCAACGATTTCAATACGTTCGATGCTATTAATGTCAATTTGATTAAGGCTTTCGCGCGTATCGCCCCGGTCGACCATTGGCAAACCGTCCAGCAGGATTTTTACATTACGTCCCGACATACCCATTAGCTGTACATCGGTTGTTCCTAATGTAAGATCATTGGAAAAGCGAAAACCCAGTTCGTTATTTAGTACACCCATTACGTTTACCGCAGCCCGTAAACGAATACGTTCACTATCGATTACACGGACATTATAAACCGACTTTTTAAGGGATTGCGGTTCGTACTGCCCCGTTACGACGACTTCGTTTAACTGGGTGTTAATTGCTTTAAGACGGGCTGAAAACTGGGCTGGCTTATCAGTATCAATTTCTATAGACTCACGAACTGTTTCATAACCTATCATAGAAACCTGCAGCTCATGTTGCCCAGGCGTTATATCAGGTAACACGAAGCGCCCGTTCCGATCCGTCGTTGTCCCCTTCCTGAGGCCTTTCACCTGGACCGTTACAAAAGCGCCCGGCGAGCCATCTGCCAGCAGAATGGTACCCTCAATACTACTACGTAACCCTTGCTGAGCCCTCAAAATAGTACTAGTCACAAGTACCAACAAGCACAGCTGAAGCAAAAAACGAGTAGACAGATTTCCCATAAGCATCGCTGACTTGGCTACCAATACACTATTTAAATGTAGACTTATTATAAATAATCGTGTAAAGGTAAAGCAAAGCGAATTGAGAAATCAAGTTTTATTTAGAATTTGTCTGAATAATTTTTAACATACGTATACTGTCTGCTACGTGCCAGTAGATTGGATATAAAAAGAACAGCCCCGCTTGGCAGGGCTGTTCTTAACAGATTATGTGAGTCTATATCAGCTAACTATGCCTTTAGGTTTATCTTTTTACCTGTCTCAGCAGCCTGATAAATCGCCTGCAACAAACGCACATCGCGTAAACCTTCTTCACCCGTAATATGATCGGGCAATTTTTTGCCATCGAGCAGATCTTTACAAACCCCATCCATATGTGCGGCCTGGTGGTTAACTACGGGCTGCTCAATCGGACCTTTGCTGGTACGTCCTTTAAGAGGGCCATAACCAAAGGCAGGTGCCAGTTCAAACCAGCCTTTTTCGCAGGATGCGTACAGACGCTCAACTCCGGCCGCATAACTGGTTGTTGAGTTAGAAACCGCACCACTTGGAAATTCGAACTGCCAGAACATAGTCTCCTCCACATCCTTAAACTTTTGCGGATCGGTTTTCGGCGCAAACTGAGCGGTTACCGAAACAGGTTCCTCCCCTGTTACGTAACGTGCGCCCTGAATGGCATAAATACCGACATCCATCAGCGGGCCACCGCCCGCCATGCTTTTCTTTAATCGCCACTGATTCGGATCGCCACTCCGAAAGCCATCGCTACTCTCTACAAATTTGACGGGCCCAAAAACTTTTTCCTGTCCTAGCCGCATCACTTCTTTCGTAAATGGCTCATAATGAAGCCGGTAGCCAATGGCCAGTTGTTTATTTGCCTTTTTACAGGCGTCAATCATATTCTGGCATTCTTTGGGCGTAATGGCCATTGGCTTTTCACAGATAACGTGTTTACCAGCCTGGGCCGCCCGTACTACGTATTCTTCGTGCATGGAATTGGGAAGTACTACGTATACCACATCAATATCTTTGTTGTCGGCAATGCGGTCGAAGGTTTTATAATCATAGACATTAGCTTTCGGAATGTTGTATTTCTGCATCCATTCCGTCGCTTTCTCCGGCGCACCCGTCACAATTCCGGCTAAACGGCAATTCTGCGTTTGTTGCAGTGCGGGAGCCAACAAGTTTTTGCTGTAATACCCTAATCCGACAAGCGCAATTCCCAATTTGCGACCTGGCTGGGACGTATTCAGCGAATAAAGACCAGAAGCTTCGTTACGTGTATACTGGTCATTAGCATAACTGGATAGAGGAAGGGACAAAACCGATGCACCTACGCCTAGACTACGCAAAAAATCCCGTCGAGAATTGGCTGGCTGATTTTTCATGAAAGTTGATTGTTGAATTCAATGATTTAAAGAGCAGAATTCAAACTTTCTACCAACTACCTTATCTATAGAAATGCAGATTATTATTACGGCGTTCCTAAGGATTTACGCCGTGTACTAAATCAGACCAATCTGGATTTCGGTTAAGCAATTCTCCTGGTTCTCAAAATCAACAACCAGATACACCTCCCGAATGAGGCCATTACTCTGATAGTCAGTCCGATATAATTGATCAAAAAGAATTTTATACACTTCTCCAAAATCGCTCCAGGGTCCTGCATAGGTATAGGTGGCACAGCGAAAGTCCGGACATACTTTGTAGAAAAATTCCTCCGGCTGAGCGCCTGGTTTATGAATGGGTAACACGATTTCCAGCTGAAATTCATTGGTTTCATCCCCGTTGGCTCCTGTATAAATCCATTGAACAGGGCCTGCTACGTGCAGATTAAGTCGTGAGGCTTCGCGGTACATATTTTGCGCAACACCTCCTATGTATTGCGACAGCGAACGTAACGTAGTGCGCGTTGTAAAACATAATGCGGAAAAAGGGAGGATTTCCCTGACAGCTAATGCGTTTTCGGGAATTGACAGTTGTGTTGTCATGGTTTGATTTGACAGAATGATCATAACAAAAGTCGCCGAACGTAGTGACAACCCTGTGTCAGTAGGGTTATACAAAAAAACGAGCCAACCTTTCGGGTTGGCTCGCACTCATTTAGCTGTTGATGGGTACTTAAAAAATGTATTTGTTCTCAGCAATTAGCGCATCGGCAATCTGACGGCGCGCATCTTTGAGATTCATCGGCTCAATCTTCGTAAATCGCTTCATTCCCATGAGCATGCCACGTAGTTCATCTCCTTCGGCAAACGACGTAACGGCAGCTCGCCCTGCACTGTTCACTTTCTCGACAGCCTCATGCAGATAAACCAAGGCCATGTGCTTCTGTAACGTAACGGCTTCGTCACCTTTCGTGCTTATGAGTTTCTCAACACGGAGCAGTACCGATTCGGCCGCATAAATTTCAATAGCCATATCGGCTACGTTCATCAGAATTTCCTGCTCGTCCGACAGGTTCATCATGAACTTCTGAACCGCTGCCCCCGCAACCATTAATGCCGCCTTCTTCAGATTCTTCAGAACTTTCTTTTCGGCAATAAACAGGCCTTCTTCATCATCCGTGCTAAAATCCGGAATCGACATGATTTCTTTCGCTACAGCCATAGCCGGAGTCATCAGGTCTAGCTCTCCTTTCATCGCACGTTTCAGCAGCATGTCGACGATGAGCATACGGTTAATTTCGTTCGTTCCTTCGAAAATCCGGTTGATACGGGCATCGCGATAGGCGCGATCCATCGGAGCATCGGCCGAATAACCCATACCACCATAAATCTGAACGCCTTCGTCTACTACGTAATCAAGCACTTCCGATCCATGAACTTTCATGATGGCACACTCAATAGCGAATTGCTCCAGCGCTTTCAGTTTGGCGGCTCCGTCTTCAGTACCATTTGCTTTGAGGTCTTCGATCAGGTCGTCAATATTCTGACCTGCGCGGTACGCAGCCGTTTCCGACACATACACTTTCAGCGCCATTTCAGCCAATTTGTGCTTAATGGCTCCAAACTGGGAAATAGGAGTCTTGAATTGTTGCCGCTCGTTAGCGTACCGTATGGCGTTATTGATTACTTCTTTCGAGCCGCCAACAGCCGCAATTCCCAATTTGATACGTCCGATATTCAGGATATTTACCGCGATCTTAAAGCCATTTCCGCGCTCTGAAAGTAAATTTTCGACCGGCACGTGAACATCGTTGAAGAAAATCTGACGGGTGTCAGAACCTTTGATACCCATTTTATGCTCTGGCTCATTCATTGTAATACCTTCGTAGCCACGCTCAACAATAAAAGCCGACAAGTTTTTATCTGTCTGGCCATTTTCGTCAATTTTGGCAAAAACGATGTATACATCAGCGAATCCGCCGTTCGTAATCCACATTTTCTGGCCGTTCAGTACGTAGTGTTTCTCATCGGCCGATAATACGGCTTTTGTTTTTCCTGAATTAGCGTCAGAACCTGAATCGGGTTCGGTCAGGCAATAGGCAGCTTTCCATTCGCCGGTAGCGAGTTTGGGAAGGTATTTCGATTTCTGCTCTTCGTTACCGTAGTACAAAATAGGCAACGTACCGATTCCGGTATGTGCCGACAGCGCTACCGAGAAAGAATGCCCTGCCCCGGTTGTTTCAGCAACCAGCATCGACGTATTAAAATTCGTACCGAAACCACCATATTGCTCTGGTACTGACGTACCTAACAGGCCTAGTTCACCCGCCTTGTCCATCAAAGACGAAATCAATTCTGGCGATTTCGCATTGTCAATCTCATTCAGGCGCGGCCATATCTCACGCTCCAGAAACTCACGACAGGTTGCCGCAATCATTTGCTGTTCTTCGGTAAACTCTTCAGGAATAAAAACCTGTGCCGCTTCGGTTTCTTTTATTAGAAATTCGCCACCCTTAATGGAGGCTTTAGGTTCTGTTGCAATCATTTTTAAGGGATTTTGTTATGCTTGCATACTAATTCGTTAACAAAGAAAATAATTTTAAAATTAGTATGCAAGCATACTAATAATATTTTAATGGTATGCTCTCTGGTAAGCAAAAACGCCGGACGCTTGTATATATAAGCGTCCGGCGTCCGTAATACTTTTGTAACAAAGTGTTTAATTCAAGCGCTCAAAAATTCCGGCTACGCCTTGCCCACCTCCGACGCAGGCGGAAACCATACCATATTTCTGATCACGACGACGCATCTCATTTAATAGCTGGACTGAAAGTCGTGCGCCCGTTGAACCAAGCGCGTGACCCAAAGCAATGGCGCCACCATTCGGATTGATAATGCTACGGTCAAGATCCAGTTCCTGAATAACGGCCAGCGATTGAGCGGCAAAGGCTTCGTTCAATTCTATTTGCTCAATGTCATTCTGTTTTAGACCTGCCTTTTTAAGCGCAATAGGGATAGCGGCCACCGGCCCGATTCCCATAATTTTCGGTTCGACTCCGGCTGTAGCATAGGACACCATACGGGCTACTGGCTGTAGATTTAGTTCGTTCACTAACCGCTCCGACATGACAACTACGAAAGCCGCTCCATCAGATGTCTGCGAGGAATTACCGGCTGTTACTGATCCTCCCGCAGCAAATACGGGTTTTAGTTTACCTAATCCCTCAGCGCTGGTGTCTTTACGTGGACCTTCATCCTGTAAGACGGTCCAGTCGCGCGTTTTCTTCTTGCTACTTTCCGAATCGAAGTACGTTTCGCTCACCTTGATAGGAACGATTTCGTCAGTAAATTTTCCTTCTTTCTGGGCGGCAAGTGCTTTTTTATGCGATTCAAACGCGAATTCATCCTGCGCATCCCGGCTGATCCTGAACTGTTGAGCCACCTGCTCGGCAGTAAGTCCCATGCCGATATAATAGTCAGGATGAGACTTGGCGATTTCATAGTTCAGCGCTGTTTTCCAACCCATTACGGGTACCAGCGACATGGATTCCGTACCACCCGCAATGATGCAATCCGCTAGTCCGGCATGTATTTTTGCCGATGCAATGGCAATGGCTTCCAGCCCTGAGCCACAATAGCGGTTGATGGTCATTCCCGGTACGCTTTTTGGCAACGACAATAAGGCTATGTACCGGGCAATTTGCATGCCTTGCTCAGCCTCCGGAACGGCGTTACCAACGATAAGATCCTCTACCTGAGCCGGATCAAGATTAGGGACCTGGCTTAATAAATGCTTGATAACTTCAGCCGCCATGTCATCAGGGCGGGTAAAACGAAGACCTCCGCGTGGAGCCTTGCCCACGGCTGTACGGTATCCGGCTACAATGTATGCATCCATAGTGGCAATGTTGATTACTGACTTTACAGAGTAACTATTCTAATAACCCATATTCCAAACGAATAATTACACAGCCTGCAATTATTATGCAAGCATACTATTTTTTCAGCATAACTGCAATGCTACGTTACGGGTTAAGCTGCCGCTTGAAAAAATTGAGCGCTTCCAGATAGACATCAATATCGTTTGGATAATCGTGGTGCCCACCCAATACTTTCAATAACGTAACCTCCGGCTTACCTTTCTCTTTATATGTGTAACGCTCAATTGTTTTCTTATCAATAGGGTCGGTGTCAGGCAGCACTTTCTTTACGGGTTGGCCTTTATAACCGGCCAGCTCGGCCCAGTACTGAAACGTACGCTCGGTTGACCGTACTAGTCCTAAACTGATGTTATTGGTTTTCACTTCACCTCCTCCATATGGATTCGTCGTATCGTCTGTACCGTTCACAATCATAACCGGAAACGGTACCTTTTTTTCGATGCAATCCATATTATTTGTATCGGGTAAACTTGCGATCAGGGCAGTGATGGCCCGGAATTTATCAGGCATTGTCAGAGCCAGTTTGTACGCCATATGGCCTCCTCCCGACGTACCGACTGCAAACACCTTATTGGTATTGACTAAGTATTTTCGATCGAAATAATTAATCATTCCCTCGAAAAAGTCATTCTCATTGATGTTTTCCAGATTGGCGGGCGAGTTTGCCGTTTTTCGACATTCATTCCAATACCGTTTATAGCCATCAGGATAAACTAGCAGTAAATTTTCGGATTCTATTTTTTCCTCTAGTTTACTTGCCCCTTTTCTAACCCCTAGTCCATCTCCGCCCGACCCGTGTAGAATAAAAATCAACGTAGCGTTTGGTTTGGGCGATTTAACAAAATGAAAGGTGCGGTAATGCCCTTCCACTAAAACAGAATCCGATAATAATTGATGTTGCGCTGTTGCCAAACTTAGATTGACAAGACAGAAACAAACCAATAGTTGAAGTATTTTTGGCATAAGAAGATAGATTTGGGCTAGTCGTTCTATAATGATACAAAAAAAGCCGCTCACTGAGCGGCTTCAAAATCATCCTGAACAATATTATAACCTCATCTTAGAAATGACGGTCACCAGCCTCGCGTTTACCGAGCATCACAGCGCCAACCATAGCTACCAGGAATAGTACAGATGCCAGTTCGAAAGGCAGAATGTAATCGCTATATAACAGATTACCCAGATTCTCAACCAGACCCGTGTTTGGATTAAACTGTGTATTGGCACTCACCGTTGGTACTTGTGCGCTTTTGGCCCGAAAGATGGTAATCAGCATGACCATCAGCAAACCGCCCACAACGACAGACGCCATTTTGGTAAGATTAGTTTTTGATTCTTCATCCTCTTTCCGCAGATTCAGGAACATAATCGTGAAGAGAAATAGAACCATGATAGCGCCAGCGTAAACGATAATGTTTACGGCCGCCAGAAACTGCGCATTTAAAAGAACGTAGTGACCTGATAAGCAGAAGAACGTAGCAATCAGCGACAGCACGCTATATATCGGATTGCGCGCCGTTACCACGCCGATAGCACAAAACAACGTAACGACAGTTAATACCAGAAATAGATATCCAGCGGGAGTTAGGCTTTTAAGAAAAGTAAGTGTCTCACTCATAGTTAGGTGGTCATTAAATTGTCAGTTATTGTTCATCAACAATCCCTCGTAACGAGGGATTGTTGATGAACAATAAAGGCTGTTTACTACGTAGCAGCCCGGGTCAAGCTCGGTTCTGTTGGGGTTGCTTTAACTTCAGTATTATTGGCGCGAACGTAGCGGTCGTCCATTTTCTCGACGAGCCGGTCTTTTCCATAAATAACTTCGTCACGCTCCAGGAAAACAGGGACCATACGGTCGTGGCGGAGATAAACGGCCTGCTTTGGGCAAGCTTCTTCGCACAAACCGCAGTAAATGCAACGCAGCATATTAATCTCGTAAATCTCTGCGTATTTTTCTTCGCGGTATAAGTGCAA
>NZ_JBMDWV010000298.1:0-6684 GCF_048594605.1 Spirosoma sp. | reverse complement strand
TACTGTCTTCTGTTTGCTGACGCATACGTTTTGATCTTTCGTCAGCCAACAGAAGACAGTAAAATGTAAACGTATCCAACTCATCAAATCCCTACATACACAATGCCATGTTCTACCCGAATCGGGAACGTATTGATTTTATATCCGTCGTCGTTCAGGCAATGGCCAGTTTTGAGCGAAAAGGTGCGTTTATGAAATGGACAAGCCACCTTCGGCTCTTCTCCCTGGCTACCAATCATACCCCGGCCAAGTGCCATCTGCTGGCGGTGCGGACATTCGTTATCCGTAGCGTACCACTCACCCCGACGGACAAAATTGAAAATAGCAATCTGCCGCCCGTCAATCAGTGCGCAGGCGCCCCCGTCTTCAGGTATATCTTCTACCCGGCAAGCTGCGTGCCAGGTGTGTTTTTCAGTATCTATAGTTAGTGCTTCCATTGATCTTATGAAGTTGTAGAGTTGTATTAAACAAACGTATCCACAGGCTTGAGCCCGTGGATACGTTTACGCCCATTCCTTTGCACGAACCTGATCGCGCATAGGCTCGAATTGTACGGTCGGGTCTTTCACTTCGGGCGCATTGACAAAGTGCGCGAATCGTTTACGGAGTTCGGGATTTTCGACCACTTCTTTCCACTCACACGCATACGTATCAACGACCAGTTGCATCTCGCGCTCCAGTTCATCGGCAATACCCAGTACGTCGTCAATTACAACGGCTTTGAGGTAAGTCATGCCGCCTTCCATTTTATTCAGCCACGTAGCGGTACGTGTCAGCGGATCGGCAGTTTTCACGTAGAACATCAGGAACCGATCGAGCAATTTGATACACGTTTCTTTATCGACATCGGAAGCAAGCAGTTGGGCGTGCTGGGGTTTAATACCACCATTACCGCACACATAAACGTTCCAGCCTTTTTCCGTAGCGATGATCCCGAAATCTTTACTTTGTGCTTCGGCGCATTCGCGCGTGCAGCCCGACACGCCTGATTTAAGTTTGTGCGGAGACCGTAAGCCTTTATAGCGGTTTTCCAGCTCTACTGCAAACGTAACGGAATCCTGTACGCCGTAACGACACCAGGTGCTACCAACGCAACTCTTTACAGTACGTAGCGATTTTCCGTAGGCATGTCCACTTTCGAAGCCAGCTGTAATAAGCTCTTCCCAGATTTTGGGTAAATCGCCGACGTGCGCGCCAAACAAATCAATACGTTGCCCACCCGTAATTTTTGTGTACAGACCGTATTTCTGCGCCACCTGACCCAGTACGATCAGCTTATCGGGCGTGATTTCCCCACCTGCTACGCGTGGCACCACCGAGTACGTACCACCCCGCTGGATATTGGCCAGAAAGCGGTCGTTCGAATCCTGAATCGGAGCTCGGTCCTGCTTCAAAATATTCTCGTTCCAAAGTCCCGCCAGAATGTTCGCTACGGCCGGTTTACACACTTCGCAGCCGTCCCCATGTCCAAAGGTGTTCAATACGCCCGTGTAGGTTTTGACGCCATTAATTTTAATCAGATCGAACAATTCCTGACGCGTGTAATCGAAGTGTTCACAGATGACGTTACGTACGTAAACGCCTTTCTGCTTCATTACGCCCTGAATCAGATCTTTTACCATAGCCGTGCAACCGCCACAACCGGTACAGGCTTTCGTCGACTTTTTCAGTGCATCAATGGTCGTGTTATCCTTCTCGTCAATTTCGTGGCAGAGCATGGCTTTGGTAACGGCCTCACAGGAACAGATCAGCGCATCGTCGGGCAGGCTCATGACACCGGCGCCCGCTTCTTCGCCCCCGCGCGATCCTAAAATAACATCTTCAGGGTCAGGCGGTAGAATGGTTTTGTTCTTGCAGGTCTGCAACAGCATATTATACTGTTCGGCGTCGCCCACCAGAATGCCACCCAGCAGATGTTTGCCGTCGGCCGATACGTTGATCCGTTTATAAACGCCCTTCGCTTTGTTTTCGTAAACGATGGTCCGGCAGGTTGGCTCACTGATAAACGGATCACCAAAGCTACCAACGTCCGTACCAATCAGCTTGAGCTTGGTCGACATATCAAACGGCTTAAACTCTTTGGTTTCGCCAATGAGTTGCGAGGCTACCACTTCAGCCATCTCATATCCCGGTGCCACCAACCCATAGATCATATGGTGCGCTACAGCACATTCGCCAATGGCAAAAATGGATGGATCGGACGTTTGCAATGCGTTGTCGACAATAACTCCTCCGCGTGGGTGCGTATCAAGTCCGGCGGCTTTAGCCAGTTCATCGCGTGGACGAATACCGGCTGAAATAACCAGCATATCGACATCCAGATGAGAACCGTCGGCAAACTGCATACCCGTAATACAGTCGTCGCCAGTTATTTCCTGGGTGCTTTTGGAGATGTGAATGTTTAGACCGAGCGATTCGAGCTGTCGCTGTAAAATGCCAGAGCCCGCGTCATCAATCTGCCGGGGCATCAGGCGAGGGGCAAACTCCACTACGTGTGCTTCTTCCATACCCAAATCCAGTAGGGCTTTGGCCGCTTCCAGACCGAGCAATCCACCACCCAGAACCGCTCCTTTTTTTGCCTTACGCGCGTACGATTGAATGAGCTCAAGATCTTCGATGGTTCGATACACGAAAACCCCGTCTTTCTCAACACCAGCAACTGGCGGTACAAACGCGCCTGAACCGGTTGCCAGAATCAGGTAGTCATAAGGCACTACAACGCCGTGGTGCGACCGTACTTCTTTCCGCTCCCGATCGATATCAACAATTGGATCGGTCAGATATAACGTAATACCATTGTCGGCGTACCATTCTACAGGCGCCAGAGTTAAATCATCCGCCGTTTTACCTGCAAAATAGGCACTCAGGTGAACACGATCGTACGCAACACGCGGTTCTTCCCCAAAAACCGTCAGTGTAAAGCGCGCGTTGTTTTTTTCTTTGGCTACCAATTTTTCGCAGAATTTGTAGCCGACCATGCCGTTGCCAATCACGACGACACGCTTGTTTGTGTGTGCATTCATAGTTAATAGTAACTACAATATTGTAAAAACCCTGTTTTATTATTGCACTTTACTAACAAAATAGCTATTCTCCCCTCAGAACAACCAAGTCAAAATTAAAAGGTGTTTTTATTAATTCCTAACTTTATATTCTGTTTATAGTTATTTTTTAAACACATTTTTTTGAAAAAATCTTGTTTTTAAGAATTTTGACTCTAATTTTGAACCACAGTATCACATAGTTGATTTTAACTATAAATAGTACATTTCTACTATTTCACCGCTAAAATGATAATACTATGCAGCCAAAGCTAACACTCGTGGGGGCGGGTCCCGGCGACGGCGAATTGATCACCTTGAAGGGGGTCAGGACGCTTAGGCAGGCCGACGTTATTTTATACGACGATCTTGCTAATGCTTCCTTGTTAGAGTTTGCTCCAGAACATGCTCTGAAGATGTACGTGGGCAAACGGGCCGGTAAAGCTTCCTTCTCGCAGGACGAAATCAACACGTTGATCGTCCGGTTGGCTCAGGAGCATGGCCATGTTGTTCGGCTCAAGGGCGGTGATCCCTACGTATTTGGGCGCGGCTTTGAAGAATTTGCCTATGCACGCCAGTATGGCATTTGCTGCGAAGTAGTGCCTGGCGTTTCGAGTAGCATTGGCGTACCGGCTTCACAGGGTATCCCGGTCACGAGCCGGGGTGTAAGCGAAAGTTTCTGGGTCATTACCGGCACGACCCGTAACGGCGAGCTCTCCGACGATCTGCGGCTTGCGGTTCAGTCGAAAGCAACCGTGATTGTGCTGATGGGCCTCAGTAAAGTTTCTGAGATATGTGCACTATACTGCCAGGCCGGACGTGGTCATTTGCCAATGGCGGTAGTGCAGAACGGAACGCGCGCCGATGAGCACTGCGTACTGGGCCAGGTCTGGAATATGCCGCAGTTACTAGCCGAGCAAGGCGTGGGGGCGCCTGCCGTGCTCATCATCGGCGAAGTCGTTACGTTGCATCCGTCGTATCTGGCGGAATGCCTGCGAAACGTCTCGATGGCGTATTGAAAGTTTACTGTTTTCTGTTTACCGTTTTCAGTTAGCTGACGCATCATCGCTTTGCGCAACTGAAAACGGTAAACAGAAAACAGTAAACTAAAAAAAGCCGATCCGGTGTGGGGGCACCTTTGGACCGGCTCAACAGGGTTTTGTTTATGCGAAAACACAAACGCTTCAAAGGAAATGAAAAAACGTACGTAAAGCAAATCTGCCTTTCGTGCCGATAGGGCCATCCGGTATGTTCACTCACCAGATTTATGTCGCCCAATACCGGCTTCTCTATTCGCTAATAATCTGACCAGCTTCCTCTTGGCAGGGGTTGGGTGCGTATTGCCAACATCGTTCATTTCCGACTTTCAATCATCAATCATGATGAACTCTCACCTCACGCGAGTCGCGTTACTGGGGTTATTCACACTGGGTTTACTACCTCAATTAAAAGCACAATTTTCGCTGATCGGACAGCTCCGAACACGTACTGAACTACGTAACGGCGTGGCCAATCTGCCCGTAAAAGGTGCGCCTTCAGCCGCGTTCACGTCGCAGCGGGCGCGCCTGACGTTTGGCTACAAAATGGACCGCGTTACGTTCGGAATGGCTGTTCAGGATGTACGCATCTGGGGACAGGATGCCTCCACCATTTCCAACGCCGACGGCAACAAACTGATGGTCCACGAGGCCTGGGCGGACATAGTGCTCCTGAACCGGGCCGACTCAACCATTGCCACCAAAGCCATTGATTATCTGTCACTTAAAATTGGCCGCCAGGAAATGATTTACGACGATTCGCGCCTGATCGGGAATCTGGATTGGCTCCAGCAGGGGCGTCGGTTCGATGCGGCTTTACTGAAAGCGCAGCATAAAGGCTGGTCGCTGGATCTGGGGGTTGGTTTTAACCAGAATACCGATGCATTTGGTGTGGCTGGTACCTATTATACGCCCGCTAACGTACCAACGTCGGCGTTGTCAACCCAAAACGTTACGTTGGTCATTCCGTCGGGTTTCCTGCCAACTACCGGAAAAGGCGGAGCACCAGTCGTTGCGAATGCAGTCAGTACGAATGGCCAGAACCAGCAATATAAGTCATTTCAAATGGCGTACCTGACGCGCAAGTTTAAGACGACAAAATTCTCGGCGCTGGTCTTCAAAGACGATTTTCAGAAATACCGAATCGATTCGATTGGGTCAGCTACGGCCGGCTACGTATATGGGCGCCGTTACGACGTAGCGGGTATCAACTCGCGCGTTACGTATGGGGCTATGCTGACGGGCGTATCGGGCAAAACGCTACCGATTGCCTGGCAGGTGTTTGGTTACTGGCAAAACGGGCGCGACCGCGACGGCCTGCAAATTAGAAAAGCGCATCATTACGGGGCAAACTTTATGATTCAGAAAGGTGCACTGAGCGTTGGACCGGGTTACGAAATTCTGTCGGGCAACAACGATGCAACGATCAAATCGGGCGAAACCAATCGCTTCGATCCGCTGTACGGCACTCCGCACAAGTTCTGGGGTTTGATGGACTATTTCTACGCCGGTACAGGCTCGCCTTCGGGCGGCTTAAAGGATGCGTATCTGAAGTTCAAGTACACGGGCAAACGCCTGAGCACTACGTTCGATGTGCATTATTTCGCGCTGGCTTCCACTACGTTCAACAGGATGCCCGACGTAGCACCCGCGACTCCCCTGGCATCGAAACTTGGCATAGAATACGACCTGGTTGCGAATTATAGCCTTAACAAATTCACTACGCTGGAGGCTGGCTACGCGATTATGAATGGAACCAATACGCTGGAATACACCAAACAGGGCACAATGAACCAGAAAGATAAAGTCGGCACATGGGCTTACCTGATGATCAACATTCGTCCGGATTTTTTTGCCGTGAAGAAGTAGCCCTGTGATGTCAGACTCTCACAGATGGTGTCGGTTTTGAGAAACCGCACGCGTCAGGTTTATGAACCTGACGCCACACTGAAAAGACTAAAACACTATTATCAAAATCTACAAACCTGAAACATCATGAATCTCAATAAACCACTTGAATCACTAAGCGTTCTCAGTTTCAAAGGCGTACAAATGCGCACCTTCCACATCACGTGGTTAACTTTCTTTGTCTGCTTTTTCGGATGGTTCGGCCTGGCTCCGCTTATGCCAGCTATTCGCGCCGATCTGGGTTTAACGAAACCACAAGTGGGCAATACGATCATTGCTGCTGTATCGGCAACTATTTTCGCCCGACTACTGGTTGGTAAGCTCTGCGATACATGGGGACCGCGTAAAACCTATACAGCGCTGCTCGTACTAGGTTCACTGCCGGTTATGCTCGTCGGGCTGGCGCATGATTACACTACGTTCCTGCTGTTCCGGCTGGCGATTGGTACCATCGGTGCTTCGTTCGTAATTACGCAGTTTCATACGTCGATGATGTTTGCCCCCAAAATTAAAGGAACTGCCAATGCCGTTGCGGGCGGCTGGGGTAACCTGGGCGGTGGTATTACGCAGGTGGTTATGCCACTGATTATGGCCGCTATCGTTGGGTTTGGTTATACGAAGCCCGAAGCCTGGCGTTTAGCGATGGTCGTACCGGGTGTAATGATGCTGGTGATGGCCTTTATTTATTACCGTTACAC
>NZ_JBMDWV010000297.1:0-53453 GCF_048594605.1 Spirosoma sp. | reverse complement strand
AAACTCGTACGATTTAGAAAAAGACATTTCCAAGCAGCTTCTCTTAAATTACTTGGTTTTAAGCCCTTTTGATAACGCCATTCCTCTAACGAGATATCAACTGACTCAATCTGTTGAATGAGCCACTCTAAATCGTCTCTTGATCTACGTCCCCTGCCAAAAACTATTTTCCAAAAGCTGGATACGAGTGGGTCTATATCATTAATAGCTATCCGTTGAACTTTCTTCGCTTCTAACAAGGCAATTGAAACACCAGCTCCACCACAGAATGGTTCAGCAAAAACCTCAACAGGAGCTTCCAAAAGAGATAATGCAGATAGAATAAATTTAGTAAAACGAGTCTTACCCCCTGGGTATCGTAGTGGCGATGTGGAAGTCATTAAGAAACAGAAATCTTAGGGTGTAAACTTACTGCCTGAAGAACGTAATCTTTTTATGTTAATCTTTATTTCACTACCAAATTACTTGCAAACCTCTGTCGGCGTAATGAGGGAAGAACGTATCGGGAGAAACGACGGGAAGATTCATAACCAATCCATGAGCAATAATCATTCTATCGAATGGGTCTTTGTGCAATTCCTGCTTAATACCCGTTGTAGGTTTTCCATTAATAATTCGCTGCCAAGGTTTGCTTATAATCTGGTAGTCGAATGTAGTGAGGTAACTGATTGCTGACCATTGTGAATCAAGCAACGTAATACCTAACGTCTGTAATGCTCTTTGGTAGAAGCTGTCAAAATCAGTATCCAGAACAATAAGCCCTTCCCGAATGTGATTAGCTAATTCCCATAGATTTGCCACACAAACATACACTGTATCTGCCTGTTCAATTCGTGTCCGGGCGGTCGGTGATAAAGCTTTTTGGTTACGGGTCAGATAGTCCAGAACAATGGTGTCGATAATAATCTCGTCCATCAGAAACTGAAATTACCCTCACCCGTATAAATATCCTTATCCCAGATTTTTTCGGGGCCTTTACCAAAGAATGGCTTCAGCGTTGAATTATCCAGGTTGCGTTTCTTTTTACGTTTGGCGACTTTGTCGGATTCGCGTACGTTAACGGGTTTGTCTGGCTTCATAACTTCTACAAAATAATCCTTGTCAAATCTACAAAATATACGTTAACAAAGCTTCTTGTTACTTCACAATCCAGGCTTCCTGACTAACACTTCACCCACCCACTCCTCCCCAAACCGTTCCTGCTCAATATGCCAGCCGTTGCGGTTAAGCAATTGAAACAAGCTACGTTCCTCATCCGTTAGATGTGGCAATTCCGTTAAGGGTGTTGTTTCGCCTTGGCTGAGGAGAGGCTTATGGGCCTTGAACGTAGCGCGGTCCATGAGCAGGGATTAGGTTTGGAGGAAGTGTCTGCGGCACTGGTCGAGTATCTGGAAACCGTGAGCTTCCAGATCACCCCAATAGTAGAGTTGTTTGTCGTGGAGCCAGTCAGTGCCGCCTAGCAACGTAACGGCAAAGCCCCCACCCCAGATGGCCAGACTGTCGGGGCGGTTGGGGAAGGTCAGGAACGACGTCAGGTTTTCGATGATGAACACGCGGCCGCCGTCCTGACGTAACGCACGAAACTCGCTTAACCAGACGCTGATGTGCGATAACGCCAAGTATATACGTAACGACTCATCCAGAAACCGAATCCTGACTAATGGCTCTCAGACATTCGAACAAAAGTTTAGAAAGCGGATTCGTCGTCATTTAAATGGCCCGATACCAAAAGATCGAACAGGGTATGCAATCACTTATAGTATATGCTAACAAAAAAGAGACGCGTTTGGCGCGTCTCTTTGGGAAGTAAAAACAGTGGCCTGCCTTTACTTGGGCATGGCAAAGATCGAGGGGTCGATTTTGGGGTTGAACGTAATGTTCGTCAGGTTAATGGTCAGTGGAGCAGGCATACCCGGGTTTTCAAGTTCTAACGAAGACGGAATGGTTAGCCCGTCAACCGTTTTATAATTACCGTATTTGACTTTTACCTCAGATGATTGCCCCTGCACATTGACCATCGCTTTCATGCCGAGCAATTGATACGTAGCCGCATCGACGAAGTAATTCGCAACCCCTTCCGGACGGGTTACTTTCAGATTAAATACGTCTTTGTCATACTGCTTTTCCTTACCCACCAGCTCGACCGGGTATTTTTTATCTTTTGCGATAGCCAGATCAGCTCCGATGACCGATGCATTACCCTTCATCATTTTTAGTTGATCGTCTGGAATCGCCTGAGGAGCCGTACCGCCCGTCATAGGATTAACAGCCCAGCCTTTATCCCCGTCAAAAGCCTGGGTGACCTGCTGCCCCATAATAGACATATCACTACGATACGACTGCCCGACAACAACGGCGGTCTTGCCTGTCAGCTCCTGCCCCATAATACTCATATTCTGATCGTACTGGAGCGATTTAACGGCAGCAATCTTATCAGCTCCGCCTATGGCCGCTAGGTTCTTATTGATAATTTCATCGGCTGTCTGGGCAAAGGATAAAGCCGGAATTGCCACCAGGGCAACGAGGGTAATCAGTTGTTTTTTCATGAAAGTTTGTCAGAAACTATATCAAATATACTGAATCCACTACATAAACGATAGGGTAATAGTCTGCACAATTCAGATAATATGGACAGGTTTCTTCATGGTCGGCAACTTTCGGGGCTAATCGGCTTGCAGGGCTGACAGTCGTTATCTACCTTCATACACTGAAACCTATAATTAAAATTTTAAGATGCTTGCAACAACCCGAATTAAACTCTCTGCTATGATGTTCCTCCAGTTTTTTGTTTGGGGGTCCTGGTATGGACAGATGAGTAAATACCTCTTGACTCAACTTCATTCTACTGGCGATCAGGTAGGTAACGCGTATGCGGCTTTTTCGCTGGCTATGATCATTGCCCCGTTTTTCGTGGGTATGATTGCCGACCGATATTTTGCAGCCCAGAAGGTATTGGGTGTTCTGAATCTGCTGGGAGCTGTGGTGCTGTATTTCATTACGCAAAACACCGACCCCAATAACTTTTTCTACCTGATTCTGGCGTATTGCATTACGTTCGCGCCAACGCTGGCCCTGACCTCGTCCATTGCCATGCAGCAGATGACCACGCCCGAAAAAGAGTTTCCGGGTATTCGGGTGCTGGGTACGGTTGCCTGGATCATTGTGACAAACATTGTGGGGTATTACGGCTTTGGCGATAAAGTAACGATTTTCCAATTATCGATGTACTCGGCGCTTGTTCTAGGCGTTTTCTCGTTCTTCCTTCCCGACACACCTCCTAAAGCGACTACGTCTACTACGTTCTCGCAGATTCTGGGACTGGATGCGTTCAAATTATTTAAAGATCGCTCGTTTGCTATTTTCTTTTTGTCGTCGGTGCTGATCTGTATTCCGCTGTCGTTTTACTACGCTATGGCCAACCCATCTCTGACAGATGGTGGTATGCAGAATGTAGAGAACAAAATGTCGCTGGGGCAAGCGTCGGAAGTGATTTTTATGCTACTGATTCCATTGGCGTACACGCGTCTCGGCGTTAAGAAAATGCTGATTGTTGGCCTGGTCGCCTGGATTATTCGCTTCCTCTGCTTTGGTTATGGCGATGGTGGTTCGGGTGAATGGATGCTTTATCTGGCTATCGTTCTGCACGGGGTTTGCTATGATTTCTTCTTCGTAACGGGCCAGATTTATACCGACAACAAGGCGGGCGAAAAAATCAAATCATCGGCTCAGGGACTTATCTCGCTCGCTACGTACGGTATTGGTATGGGCATCGGCTCTAAACTATCGGGCATGGTACTGGATATGTACACCCGGCCCGATGGCAGCAAAGACTGGCTGGCCGTCTGGCTGGTTCCGGCGGGCATCGCAGCGGCTGTTTTAATCGTCTTTGTCCTGTTATTTACCGACAAAAAACGGACGCTCGCGCAGGAAGATGAGTTGGTAAAGATTAATGGATGATTGACAATGAATAATGTAAAATGGATAATGGACCGTTCTCAATTGTTCATTATCCATTACAAATATTAGTTATGGAAACGAAACGACGGATAGTGATTTATAAGGATCTAAACGAACCTTACCGACAATTTTTGCGGGATGGGATGAACATGACTCCCGATGAGTTGTTCGTCAGTTTTATGAATATGCGGGCGAAAAATCGGCTTATGTTCGGGCTTAAAAAGAAAACCGACAAACGATTGACTATACATAAACCCTCATGGATATAGCGAATCAGGATTATCTTGATTTTACAAAATGTGCCGCCGATAATCAGTTGGTCTACATGATTATCGGCGGTTTTGCCATGTATTTGAATGGGATTCGACGGAATACAGAAGATTTTGATGTTTGGTTACAGCCCACACAGGAAAATGGCGAACGGTTTATTCAGACGCTACTGTGTATGGGCTTCACGTCAGATGAGTTGACCGAACTGAGCCAACATAATTTTACGCAACCAATCGTGTTTGGTTTGCTGGGTGTTATCGACGTAATGACCAGAGTTCATTCCAAACTGGATTTTGACGCGTGTTATCAACGTTCGCGAAGTTATCAGGATGAGCGAGGAGTTAGCGTCCATTTTTTACATCTCAATGACTTACGCCAGACAAAAGTGTGGGCAAGGCGCGATCAGGATTTACGGGATATTATCCAGATTGACGATTTTATTAAGGAAATGGAGGAACGCGACCGTAACCAGAAAAAAGATTAATGCAACTTATTTCTTACAACATCAACGGCATCCGGGCCGCTATCCGTAACGGCCTGCTTGACTGGCTTTCTCAGAACAGCTTCGATGTTCTTTGTTTTCAGGAAGTTAAGGCTACCACCGACGTAGTGGATTTGTCGGTTTTCGAACAATTAGGTTATTGCTATCACTGGCACGCAGCCGAAAAAAAAGGCTACTCGGGCGTAGCAACGTTCTCCAAAATTGCTCCAACGAACGTAGTACTCGGCTGCGGCTTGCCGGTTTATGATTGCGAAGGCCGCATACTACGTACCGACTTTGACGACCTAACGCTGTTAAATTGCTATTTTCCTTCAGGAACAACAGGCGAAGTACGCCAAGGAGTTAAGATGGAGTTTCTGCGTGATTTTTATCAGTACGTCGAAACGCTACGTCAAACGCGGCCGAAGCTGATTGTGGTGGGCGATTACAACATTGCGCACAACGCCATCGACATTCACGATCCGATACGTAACAAAAATACAACGGGTTTTCTGCCCGAAGAACGTGCCTGGATGGATCAGTGGTTTGGTTCAGGAATGACCGATGCGTTTCGTTATAAACATCCTGACGACGTAGCGTATAGCTGGTGGAGTTATCGGGCTGGTGCACGTACCAATAACAAAGGCTGGCGTATAGATTATGCATCTCTAACCGACAATCTCCGCGACCGGATTATCGACGCTAAAATGCTTCCCGACGCCGTTCACGCCGACCATTGTCCGGTGTGGTTGTCACTGAGCGACTGATTGAATTGTTGAATGATTGAATTTTTATCACGCTCTCATTCAACAATTCAATCATTCAACAATTCAATCATTGGACATGTATTTTCTCATCTACAAACCTTACCTTATGCTTTCGCAGTTCAGTCAGGAAGGCGACAAACCAACCCTGGCCGACCTGGATTATGCTTTTCCGAAAGACGTTTATCCCGTTGGCCGACTCGATGCGGACAGCGAAGGCCTGCTTCTGTTAACGAATGATAAGCAACTAAACCATCGGTTACTCAATCCGAAGTTTCGGCATAACCGAACGTATTATGTGCAGGTGGACGGCGCATTAACGGACGATGCCTGTCGTCAGTTATCGGCTGGCGTCACGATTTCGGTCGATGGAAAATCGTATGCTACGTTGCCCGCCGACGCCCGCATTATTGCTGAACCCGTGTTGCCTGAACGCAATCCGCCGATACGGTACCGAGCCAGTATTCCAACATCCTGGCTGTCCATTTCGCTGCACGAAGGAAAAAATCGGCAGGTCCGCAAAATGACGGCTTCAGTTGGCTTTCCAACGCTACGTCTGGTCCGGTGGGCTATTGAATCGCTTACAGCCGAGAACATGCAGCCCGGCCAGGTTCGGGCGTTGAGTCGGGACGAAGTGCTACGTGGTTTGCGCTTATAAAATGCCTTCGTCGGCGAAACTGTAGTACGCTTTGTCGGTGAAAATCAGGTGATCGAGCACCGGAATATCCAGAGTTCGGCCAGCGTCTTTCAGCTTACGCGTCAAGTCTTTATCAGCCTGCGAAGGCATCAGGTTACCCGACGGATGGTTATGAAACAGAATTATGGACGAAGCCAGGTGTTCAATGGCTTGTTTAAAAATGATTTTGGGATCGGCAACGGTTCCGGCGATACCGCCTGTACTAATTTGCACAGGGCGCAGAATTTCGTTCGCGCGATTCATCAGCAAAATCCAGAATTCTTCGTGTGGTTTGTCGATCAAGTGCGGAATCATTTCATTGTACGCATCGCGGGAGCACGTAACGCGGGCGCGTTGCGGGCGGTCCTGCTCTTTCCGTCGGCGCCCCAGTTCGAGCGCAGCCACAATACTGATGGCTTTCGCTTCGCCAATGCCCCGAAATTTCGACAAATCCTTGATACTTAATTTAGCCAGATCATTCAGGTTATTTCCGACACTTTTGAGGATGATTTTCGCTACGTCGACCGCCGTCAGATCAACCGTGCCGGAGTTGATCAAAATGGCGATGAGTTCGGCCTCCGATAAAGCCGCTTTGCCTTTAAGCATCAATTTTTCGCGCGGACGGTCTTCTTCAGCCCAGCTCTGAATAGTACCAGAGGTTTGATACGTCATAAGTATATCACAAATCGATTTTCATCGACAAAGTGCATAAAAAAACCTTACCCGCAAAAAGGTAAGGTTCCGTAAAGACATATCAGCAAGCTAAAATCCTACTTTGACTAAGCAGCAGCAGGTTTCAGGTTATTTACCATACGAGCCAGTTTCGACTTGTTATTGGCGGCTTTGTTCTTATGAATGATGTTACGCTTAGCGAGTTTGTCCAGTGCCGACGATACCGACTTGAACAGTTCAACTGCCATTGCATGATCAGTTGTCGTGCGGAGTTTTTTCACCATGTTCCGGGTCGTAACGTGCTGATAACGGTTTTGCAACCGCTTTTTAGCGCTCGAACGGATTGCTTTTTTTGATGACTTATGGTTTGCCATTGGTATATAAATGAGATCTTGTCGCGATATGAGGGCGCAAAAATAAGAAATTCGGTTGGAACAACCAATAGTTCGAGCCGAATTTCTTCCTGATCATCCAGGTCTATTGCCGAATATCGGCGTTGACAATCAAGGTTTTTTCCCAGATTCCTTTGTGCTGAGCTACAAATTCTTTGTAAGCCGGGGTGTTCTCAAATACTTTGATATCGTCCTCACTCTGAAACGTCAGGTAATGCATGACGTCATAATCAGAAACAGCCTGATTTGGCCGAATTGTCTTGCCAGACGTGTAACCCACGATCTGTGGAATTTCGTGCTTTAGGGCGGCAAAATCGCTCATATGCTGTTCAACAGCTTTGTTTTCGACCCCATTTTTGAATTTAACACACACAATTTGCTGTTTCTGGGCTTTTCGCGCAGGTGAATAAGCACCATAGATTATTAAGGCAAACGCACACATCAGAACAATGATTAGTGTATATCCTTTTGATTTAGCATTCATGGTTTTTGAGGTTTTCTCTTTTTTCGAAATTTTATTCTGAACAACAAGGAAGTTTAGCCAAATAGTTAAATATTTTTCACTAAAAGTACCATGTTTTGTCAAATGTACAACTGTTTTATTTGGCTAATAGTTTTGAGTCATATTTTTTCCGGGAGTTTATTGAGCGGCAGCGGTAACTTATCGGAAAAGGCAGTTGGAAAGGCACCCATATGGGGGTTTTATGCACATCAACAGATCAATCGTTTGGCGGTATTTACGTTGCCGGTTGATATGATGCCTTTTTTTAAAAAGCACATCAATTATTTAACCGATAACGCGGTCAATCCTGACAAGCGTCGGTACGCGGTTGTGGGCGAAGCGCCCCGCCATTTCATAGATTTGGATGCCTATTCCGATACGTCGTCAACAATCTTACCCCGTTACTACAAAGACGCGGCTGATCGCTACGGCGCTGATACGCTGGCTTTGCATGGCATTGTTCCCTGGCAGATTCAACTAACAAAATACCAGTTGACCGAAGCGTTTAAGGAACGTAACGTACGACGTATCCTGCGCGTAGCTGCTGATTTGGGGCATTATATTGCCGACGCCAACGTTCCCTTGCACACAACCCGTAACTACAGCGGCCAACTAACCAATCAGCAGGGTATTCATGGCTTCTGGGAATCGCGACTACCCGAATTGTTTAGCACGGAGTATGATTTTCTGACGGGTCAGGCGGAGTATGTGTATTCGCCCCAGAAAGTGGCTTGGCGCGCTGTATTTAAGGCAAATGCCGCCCTGGATTCTGTGCTTCGTTTTGAGCGGCAATTGACCGAAATAGTCGGTGAGACTCGCAAATTTGGCTTTGAGGAACGTAACGGTGTGACGACTAAAGTCTATTCAGCCGATTTCTCCCGAAAATACCATGACCAGCTACGGGGTCAGGTAGAGCGTCAGATGCGGGCGTCGGTAAAAATGGTTGGTGATTTCTGGTATACCTGCTGGGTTGATGCCGGACAACCCGATTTGCGGGCGCTAGCTGCGCACAAAATGACAGATGATGAGCTAAAAGAAGAAGCTGAGGAAAAGAAAAGTTGGCTAAAGAGGCTGTTTCAGGCAAGAAGTGAGGAATAAAATACTAGAATAACGAGATTATTCAAAATATTCTCAAAAAGTAGCCATAATCTGCCCCTTAACGTATCAGCCTAAATGTCGATATTTGAGCATCTTCAATCTGATCCTCATGCAACATTTTCCTTTGTTAAAAACAGTGGGGCTGGCGCTGGCCTTATTTTCGGGAGTAACTTCCGTATTGGGGCAGTCAACCACGACTCCTACTCTCTCCGGGTTTGTTCCGGCGCGTCAGGCAGCACAAATCAAGCTTGAAGCTGATTTTAAAGCCAAACAATCGTCGGCTGCCTTCAAGCAGCATCTTGAAAAACTGAGTAGCGTTCCGCACATCACGGGTTCGAAAGAAAATGAGCAGGTACGTGACTACATCGCTGAAACCATGCGAAAAGCCGGTTGGCAGGTAGACATTTATCCGCACGACGTATTACTGCCCAAAGGTCCCGGCGACATTGCCGTTGAACTGGTTGAGCCCATACGTCAGCCACTGAATATCCGCGAGTTTTTATTTAAAGAGGATAAGTACAGCGGTGATCCACGCCTGACGCCCGGATACAACGCCTGGTCGGGCTCGGGCGACGTAACGGCCGAAGTCGTGTATGCCAATTATGGTCGGAAGGAAGATTTTGAGCAATTGAAAGCGATGGGCATTTCGGTGAACGGTAAGATTGTGCTGGCGCGCTACGGTGGTAATTTCCGGGGTTATAAAGCGCAGTTTGCGCAGGCTGCCGGAGCGATTGGCGTTATCATTTTTACCGACCCTGCCGACTCGGGCTACATGCGCGGCCTTACATTTCCGGAAGGACCGTATTATAGCGAAAGCGTGATTCAGCGCGGTTCGCTGATTACCACGCCTTATACCGGCGATCCCCTCACCCCCGGCGAAGCAGCCTTGCCGATGGACGCGAAAAATACCCCGAAACGTCTCGATATCAAGGACGTAGTGTTGCACAAGATTCCCGTTACGCCCCTTCCTTATGGTTCGGCCACCGAAATTCTGAAACGCATGACGGGCACCCAAGCCGTTCCGGCCGGTTGGCAGGGTGGTTTACCCTATACGTATCGTCTGGAAGGTGGCAAAGACCTGAAAGTGCGCTTAATGGTGAAGCAGGAAAAAGCAATTCAGCGTATTTATCAGGTGGTTGGTACGTTAACCGGAGCCGAATTTCCGGACGAATGGATTATTGCCGGTTGTCATTACGATGCGTGGTCGTACGGCGCTACAGACCCTAATTCGGGAACAGCCATGTTGCTGAGCATGACAGAGTCGCTGGGCAAATTAGCGAAAGCAGGGCAACGGCCCCGCCGTACGATTAAAGTGTGCCATTGGGATGCCGAAGAACCGGGCGTGATTGGCTCGGCTGAATGGAGCGAACAATTTCGCGACGAGTTGACCCAGAAAGCCGTTGCTTATATGAACTACGATGCCGCCGTTTCAGGACGGAAATTTGGCGCCAGTGCATCGCCATCGATGAAAAAACTAATTATCGAAGCCACACAGTCGGTTCAATATCCTGATTCCAACAAAACCGTTTATCAGCATTGGCTAGGGCATAAAGCGGCCGGTAATCCTACTCGCGTGACGGGCTCATCGGCTCCGGCGGTGATGGCGGGCGAACCAACCATTGGCAATCTGGGTGGTGGCTCCGATCATATAGCGCCCTATATGCACATTGGTATTCCGTCACTGAGCGCGGGTATGGAAGGCCCAACGCTGTATCACTCGCAATACGACGATCTGTATTTCTACGACAAATTCGCAGACCCTACCTACAAAATGGGCCCAACAATGGAACAGGTGGTAGGCACAATGACACTCCGGCTCGCGAATGCCGATCTGGTTCCGTACGACGTAGCGCGTTACCCAACGGATCTGGAAGTTCACCTGAAAGCCGCTGAAAAAGCCATTCAGGCATATGCACCAACGTATTCCATCTCGCCACTGCTGAACGTAGTGACTGACCTGAAAAAGAATGCCGATGCCTGCGAATTAGCTCGTCAAAATTATCTAAAATCGGGACGTACTGATAAACTGGTGGAGTTGAATAAAGAATTACGCTTGCTTGAACGGGCTTTTATCGACCCCAAAGGCAATGCGTTCGGTGGCTGGTACAAATCGCTATACGCTTCGTCGGACCCCAATAGCGGGTACGCTTCCTGGATGTTGCCGGGCTTATTATACGAAGCCTCGCTGAAATCGACGGCTAATCTTCCCGACATCGAAGCTCGGTATAAAAAAGCGATTCAAACGCTTAGCGACAAACTCCTCGCTCTTTCGCAGGGCATGGGTAGTCCATCGGCGGTTGGCAGCAGTAAGTAATCTGTTCTTTTCTCTTGGTACGTAGCAGAGCCACGATTTAAAATCGTGGCTCTGCTTTTTTCGTCTATTTTTGGCTGTCTTTTTAGTTAATACATGGCTTTTATTCAAACCGATACGTTTACGTTGCGGGGTTACGAGTGCGACGCTTTCGGGCGGTTGAGTGTTCCGGCGCTAATGAATTTCATGCAGGAATCCGCCAATCGGAACGCCATTGATTATGGTATCGGTATCGCTGATCTGGAGCAACAGGGGTTCGGCTGGATGCTTATGCGCTTTCAACTACGAATGCATCAGTATCCTCGCTATGGCCAGACGATCCGGGTTATTACGTATCCAACCGCTGTTGAAAAGTTCTTTATTTATCGTGATTTTCGGGTAGAAGATGAAACGGGGCAACTTCTGGCCGATGCGACCAGCGTATGGCTTGTTTTCAGCATCGAAAAAAGAGCGATGGTCCCCCTGCCCGACTTCATTAAACGTTTGAATCCACCAACTGGATTCGATCCTTTACCAAAGCTACCGACCAAGCCTGATTTCCAGACAAAACCGTTTACACCAGCTACTGGCAAAGATGTGGAAGTGGGCTGGCTGAGCATTGATCAAAACCAGCACGTCAACAACGTAGCGTATGTGCACTGGCTGATCGAAGCACTGGACAAAGAAACGCTTCAGACTGGCGAATTAAGCGAAATTGATTTAGTTGACCGTACCGAAAGTCATTGGGGCGACCAAATGCAGGTGCAGGCGGTATCTGAGTCGCCTACTACGTTTATTCACCGGATTGTTCAGCAGGAGTCAGGAAAGGACGTACTGCTGGCACGTAGCCGGTGGACGTTCAACTAAGGTAAAGTGTCGAACCTGAATCAATTAAATCGTTATGCAAACTTCATCACCAACTCAAACCCTAGACGCCGTACTGAGTGGCCTGATGCGTCGATACAGTGAACGCGTTCCTGATGTACAGAACGTAATCAATTCAATGATTGCGGAAGGCATCATTACGTCGCCGGATGAAATAGAGAACGACCATATTGCCTTCCGGACAATGGGCGTACCGAATCTGGGGATTGCGTCGTTTGAAAAGATTTTTCTGCATTACGGTTACCAAAAAAGGGACGAATACAACTTCACGGAGAAGAAATTAACTGCGTACTGGTATAGCCCTCCCGGCGTGAATTCGCCAGAGCCACATTATCCCCGCATTTTTGCCAGTGAGCTACGTGTCCATGAACTGTCAGAAGAAGCACAACGTATCATTCACCGCTACACGGACACCGTAACGAGCGACCCGGTTGATGCGCTGGATCTGGACGACGCCGAAGCTATTGACCAATTTTTGCATCAGCCCCTTTGGCAAACCCCTACATTAGCCGATTATCAGACGTTACTGAAAGAAAGCGAGTATGCTGCTTGGGTAATTTACAATCGCTATTACCTGAACCACTTCACCATCAGTGTCCATAATCTGAAACCGGGTTACAACAGCATCGACGAATACGTAGCGTTTCTGGAACGTCGGGGGCTCCGGCTTAACTCAGCAGGTGGTACAATCAAAGTAAGCCCGGATGGCGGTTTGCGGCAAGCTTCCACTGTGGCACAGATGATCGATGCGGAGTTTGCAGACGATGCTACGTTCCGTATTGCCGGTTCTTACGTAGAATTTGCTGAGCGACGAATACTGCCTCAATTTAAAGATGTACCCGCCGACCAGATTACCCGCCAGCATCGGCGCGAAGGCTTCGAGACGGGAAATGCCGATAAGATTTTTGAGAGTACGTTTACCACGCAAACGGGTAGATAAGGCATTGTTTTAAGTTTTGTCACGTACTCGATAACGCGTATCTGAACCCTGAAAACCTAATCACTTATGAAAACAAAATCTACGTTTCTCCTGCTGGGGCTACTCGTATCGGGGCTGGCTGCGTTCGCTCAGAAAGCCGCACCAGTTGGGTTAGGGCTATATAGTTTTCGTAATCAGTTCTCGAAAGATGTTCCGGGTACTATGGCAAAAGTAAAGCAGATGGGATTCCGGGAAGTTGAGGTGGCCGGTACGTATGGATTAAGTCCGGCCGAGTTCAGGAAAGTGCTGAACCAGAACGGCCTTAAAGCGATCAGCATGGGCGCCAGCTACGAAGATCTGGACAATAACGTACCGAAGGTTCTGGCCGAAGCCAAAGCGTTAGGCGCTAAATACGTAGCGTGTTTCTGGCTTCCTCACGCAGGCGATGCATTCACCATCTACGACGCCGACCGCTCCATCGACGTACTGAACACAGCAGGTAAATTACTGGCCGACAACGGGGTTACGCTCTGCTACCACACACATGGCTATGAGTTTCAGATTTATAAAGATGGTACGTTCTTCGACTATTTGGCGGAAAATCTGAATCCTAAGTATGTTAATTTCGAGATGGATGTTTTCTGGGTAAAGGCCCCCGGTTACGATCCGGTTGCTATTCTGCAGAAATACCCGAAACGGTTTCTGCTCATGCACCTCAAAGATCGTAAACCTGGCACACCCGACTCGAATACCGGTCATGGCGATGTCGAATCGAACGTAACGCTGGGCCAGGGTGATGTAGGCATAACCGCGATCATGAAGCAGGCAAAAAAATCGGGCGTAAAGTATTATTTCATCGAAGACGAATCCTCTCGTTCGCTAGAACAAGTACCCGCCAGCATAGCCTTTCTGGAGCGTTTATAACAAACTTCGCTAGATAAATTTTAATAAAACAGCCCGCTTTTGTGAAAAGCGGGCTGTTTTGTCTCAGGCAGTTTAGTTTTACTTTTTACCCTTGAACACGAATCGCCCGGCCGCCAGCGTACCACTGGCAGGGATGCTTACATCAAGAAGAACATTTGTTCCGTCAATCGTACCTACTTTAGAGGAATTGTCCAGCATATCGTATCCACTACCGCTTTTTTGTAACGTCACCTGACCAAGTGTCTGATTATCATCAGCCTGCCCTGCCTGCTTAAGCGATACAGCCAGCGTAATGGTGTTGGCATCATCCCGGGAAGCTGTCATTGTTCCTGATAGTAACGTTGTTCCCCCACTAACAACAGGTAGCTCGTACTCTTCATAGCCCGTGCCATCACCCGTGTCCTGCCCAAACAGAGTAAGTGCATACGTACCGGCTACAGCAGTAGCAGCATCCGGGGCGGGGTCGTCATTTTTTTTACAGGCAGTAAAGACTACAGTGACGAAAAGAATTAGAATAAGATTTTTCATAAATAATCCGCTTGAGTTGGTAATTGAACAAATTAGAGCAAAAACAATCAGATAACCTACGTAAGCTACTCTTTCCTATCGTCTGTATTTATAAAGCGAATAACTATCAATTTTGCTCGCTACTTTCTCAATATCAGCCGGTTTGTGAAAAGCGCTGATTACAATACGCGTATTAGCCCGGTCGGCAGCTGTTGGATAAGCAAACGAGTACAAGAGGATGTTTTCTTCCAATAAATACGGGTACAACTCATCGTGTTCTGTGAAGAAGACCGGGTATTTTCTAGCCTGTTGAAATAAACCCGTTGGCCGCAACAATTTTTCGGCAAGACCTATATTTTGTGTAAGTCGTTCGTGGCCCTCAGCATAGAGCATACCAGCGCGTAAATAAGCATCCAGATAGGCAGGCGGCATAGGTGAGCAGGCTCCAAAGAAAGCCGTTTGACGGATCGTCGCCAACGTAGTATTTTCCCCGAAAATAACTCCGCCCGGCAGCCCCATCGCCTTAGCCAGCGAGGCCGTAACCAGCAGCATTACGTTCGGTCTGTGCGCAATTTGAGGCCAGATACCGCGTCCGCTGTTCAGCACGCCGATTCCGTGCGAATCGTCTACGATAAGCGTAATGGGCAGATCGGCTGGTAAATCGTTTACCCACCCAAAATCGTAATAGTCCGATCGTACGGCATCAAGCGAGTTCACCAGAATAGCCACCGGTCCCGACGTTGTTTTGGCTGCGAAGACGCTACGTATCTGATCTGTGAGCTGCGTTGTCCAATCGGCAAACGACACCGCTGGCAACGTAACATTCGGCTGGTGCCATAAAGCCGGATGCGCATTTGGCCCATATAGGAACGTAGCGTTTTGACCACATAACCAGTTGACAATAACTTGACCGGCCATCATCCCCGACGAAAGCGTCAGCGCTGCCTGCGCCCCGACCGAAGCCGCCAGTTTTGACTCAGCTTCTTCGTAGATACCGAGCCGTAGATTTCCATTTCTTGAACTGCCAAAGACGGTACCGTACCGGCTAATGGCTTCTATCACCAACTGTTGAAAAGCGGGATTCTGCTGCAAACCGAGGTAAGCGGTTCCACTGAAGAAAAGGTACTCCTGTCCGTTATAACGTATCGTTCGATTCGGAAGGTGGTCAATTTCAAAAACGTCACTCATTCGTTCACTCATTTCCCAGCCTCAATCTCACACCCGTTCCATTCTCTTTCGCATAAACAACCTTACCGTCTCCGAACGTAACGCCCGTAGCCGGATCATTGGCAATCAGCATGGCTCCATCCAAATCCGCGTAATCAAGCAATGGCAGCAGCTGGGCAATCGCCGAAATTCCGACGCTGGACTCTGTCATACAGCCGACCATTACGCGTAGCCCCAACTCACGAGCCCTGAAAATCATGCGTCGGGCGGGCGTAATGCCTCCGCACTTCGTTAGTTTGATATTGACACCGTGAAAATAACCCGCACAGCGATCAACGTCCGACTCAAGAATGCAACTTTCGTCGGCAATGATGGGCAAGGCCGATTGTTCATACACACGTTTAGCCCCTTCCCAATCGTCGGCAGGCAAAGGTTGTTCAATAAATTCAACGCCTAAACTGGCCAGGATTTTTGATTTCTGTATCGCATCTGCTACGTTCCAGCCGCAATTGGCATCGACCCGGAACGTAGCATCTGTATGCCGACGTAGCGCCTGAACCAGCGCAATATCTTCCTCCGGTCGACCCAGTTTAATTTTATAAAGCGGCCACGGACGTTCCTGCATTTTCTGGACCATCCGTTCGGGCGAATCCAGTCCGATGGTGTAATCCGTCAGCGGACTATTGGATGGATCGAGATTCCAAAGTTTATAGAGTGGTTGGCCCTGTCGCTTCGCCCACAGATCCCAGGCCGCCTGATCGAGCGCACAAAGCGCAAAAGAATTCTGTGCCAGATACGGTTGCATATCGGCCCAGAACTGTTCAGGATCGGCCAGGCTATGATTTTCGATTCGTTCACGAATGGCTTCCAGCGCGCTAGCCATCCCGTCAATCGTAATTCCGTAATAACGGGTAGCTGTAGCTTCGCCAAAACCCCGGTAATTGCCATCCTGCAGTTCAACAATCAGCGTTGGCTGCACATCGCGACTATCGTGAGCAATGGTGAACGTATGTGTTAAGCGAAGATCAACCCGGTGAAGAATTAACTGCATGCGACAAAGTTAGAGGGAAATGAATAACGAATGCGGGTTTAGTTCCGCCGGGTTGTTGCCCGGCGGTCTGTTTTCACGGGACAGGCAATTAATCTTGCGACAACCAAAATATATAAGTAGTTGAAAATCAAAATATTATATTAATATTTTCCGTCTATCAAATCCAAGTAGTACGGCTCCCTCGTAAGTCTGCATGTTGTCGACAAACACAGTAAGCATTCAGTACACAGTTTCACGAAATCAAAAAGACAACATCATGAAGACGTTCAAATTTGCATTCGCTATCATCACGTTACTGGCTGTAAGCCAGGTTTCATTTGCCCAGGAAAAAACCGTTACGGTCGGTGGTGCGCCCATGTACCCCTCAAAGAATATCATTGAGAATGCAGTCAACTCGAAAGATCATACTACGTTGGTTGCAGCAGTAAAAGCAGCGGGGTTGGTTGAAACGCTGTCTGGTCCGGGCCCATTTACCGTATTTGCTCCTACCAATAAGGCGTTCGATAAACTACCCAAAGGCACAGTTGAAACATTAGTAAAACCTGAAAATAAGGAAACGCTCACGGGCATTCTGACTTACCACGTAGTACCGGGTCGTATGAGTGCCGCCGATTTGATGAAAGCCATTTCGGACGGTGGTGGAAAAGCTACATTGAAAACCGCAGCCGGTGGTACGCTGACCGCCATGCAGAAAGGCAGTAAAATTGAACTGACCGACGCGAAAGGCGGCATGGCTACGGTTACGATCCCTGATGTGAATCAATCGAACGGCGTGATTCACGTAATTGATACAGTACTAATGCCGTAACTTCCGATTCTATCCAAAATGAGAAATCCCTGTGATGGTCACAGGGATTTTATTTTGTATCGAAACGTCCTTGAACTTTATTCTGCCAGCGCTTTCCGGTACGTACTGGGTGTCTGTCCGGTTACGGTGCGGAACGTTTTGTTGAAATGAGACAGGTTGTTAAAGCCAACAGCAAAACCTACGTCGGCAACGGTCCGGGCGGATTGTAGCATGCTACGTGCCTGATTAACCCGGTATTCGTTCACAAAGTCAGTGTAGGTTTGCCGGGTCATGCGCTTGAAATATCGGCAGAAGGCAGGAACCGTCATACTGGCCAGATCAGCAACGGCACGGATGTCTACCGGATCGGCGTAATGCTGTTCAACGTATTGACAGATTCGATTGATACGTTGCTGTTCTTTCGGGTTCAGGTCGAAACGGACACCGTCGGTATGAAGCGGATGGGCGTCAGGAGCTTCCGCCAGTAGCTGTAATATACGTAGCAGGGTCAGAAACCGTTCAAAAGGAACTTGCCGGGTCATTTGCCGCAACAGTTGCCCCACTTTTTGCTGACTGTCACCGCTAAAAACCAGCCCTGTATGCGAGCGTTCGAACAAACGCCGGACCGCTTTTAACTCCGGTTTCTGAAGAAAGTCACTTCCCATGAAATCTTCGCGCATCTGCACCACAATTTCTTCGTGCTCTCCCTGTTTACCGTAGCTATAATTCAGATGCGGCAAGTTGGGGCCAATAAACACCAGCTCGCCCGCTTCGTAACGCGATACGTTAGAACCGATACGTCGCTGCCCCTCGCCCGAAGGAATGTACACGATTTCATACTCCGGATGATAATGCCAGTATACGCCACAGGAGTCAACCTCGGTATGATGGATTACCCGAAAGGAGCTGCCCACCCCGGGCTCTATCTTTTCAAATTGAAGCTTCATATGAGCGGCAAAAAGGATGAAGGAAGAAACATTCCGGGTAGCTGAAAATTATACTTGATTTACCTCGCTATCTTCCCTTTTTGGGCTATTCTTCCTTTTGTTTTGTGAAACCGCAAATCGTTTTTAAACGTTTATATTCCAACAAGATACTCTTATCAGGCGACATGAAAAAACTTAGTTTATACGTAGTGTTAAGTCTGCTCTTTCTGGCAGGCTGTGCACAAGGCCAATCGAAAGATTACACTCCCGCTAAGTTACCAGCTCTTAAACCGGGCGAAGCCGTTGCTACGTTTGCCGGCGGATGTTTTTGGGCGATGGAGGAAGGCATGAACCAGCTCAAAGGCGTTCGGGAAGTCATTTCGGGCTATGCAGGTGGTACGGTCAAGAATCCCACCTACGAACAGGTCTGCACCGACCAAACGGGCCATGCTGAAACGGTACAGGTTTATTACGACCCGAAAGTGATTAGCTATTCGCAATTACTCGATGCTTTCTTTGCAGGCCATGACCCTACGACCCTCAACCGGCAGGGACCCGATGTTGGACGTGATTACCGATCCATGATTTTTTACCGGACACCCGAAGAAAAAGCTCAGATTCAGGCTGCCATTAAACGGACGAACGAATCAAAGCATTACCCGAATCCGGTTGTAACAGAGGTAGAACCTTTTAAAGTTTTCTACCCAGCCGAAAACTACCATCAGAATTACTTCGCGCTGCATCCTGATCAGCCTTACATCCAACGGGTATCGCTGCCAAAGGTTGAAAAACTACGCAAAGCGATGGCTGGTCATCTCAAAAATAATACAGCGTTAACAATGATTGACTAGACTTCAAACCCAGTGAGTTAATACAGCATTGCTAACGGATAATATATTGTTGAAAATAGCCGGTACGTACCGGCTATTTTTGTACCATGAATACAACCATTTCTCTTAACAGAATTAATCGTAACGTGTTTGTCCAGAACCTGCTGACGTTTTTCCTCAACCGGCAGGCACTCGCCGTTGGTTTGGTGTTTGCATCAGATAGTCTGCTTTTTGGCAGTTGGGTCGCCCACATTCCACACATTAAGGAGCGATTACAGCTTTCCGACGCCGATTTGGGAATGACTTTGTTCGCTATGCCCATTGGTCTGCTCATTATGAACCCATTGACCGGCTGGATTATCGCGAAACTTGGCGAAACGCGAGCCTGTTTCTGGTCGGCAGTCGGTTTGACGCTGGCAATCTGTATTCCAATTAACGCACCCAATACAGCCGTTATGGCTGTTGGACTGTTTCTGGTTGGCTTATGCAGCGCGCTGATTAATGTGGCTATGAACACAGCAGCAACCAACGTAGAGCGGTCACAGAATATCGCCATCATGTCGTCCTGTCATGGCATGTGGAGTTTGGGTGGATTGCTGGGTTCTGGGATTGCGGGGGCTGTTATTGCGCTCCACATATCCCCTTCGGTGCACATGGCGATCATGGCCGGTCTGGTTCTGCTTATTACGTTCCTGCTTCAGCCTGTTCTTAATACGATTCCGTCGAGCAGCCGGACCGAATCGGGTGAAAAGGCGGGCTCATCGTTTGTATTACCCAACCTGGATCTGCTGATCATGATTTTCATTGGCCTGGCGGTGGCAATGGGTGAGGGCGCTGCACTCGATTGGAGTGCTGTCTACTTACACGAGACGCTTGGTGCCAGCAGCCAGATTGCCGCCTTAGGCTTTGGTGCTTTTTCGTTGACCATGACCAGCCTGCGGTTTGTAGGGGATGCGATACTTCCTAAAATTGGCGCTAAACGCTGGCTTCAGCTTGGTGGATTAGTTGGCGCATCAGGATTGTTACTTGCCATTTTCGTACCCTATCCGTCAGTAGCTTTAGTTGGTTTTGCGCTATTGGGTGCAGGTTGCTCACTAGGTGCGCCAATCCTTTATAGCGCTTCGATGCGCGTTGAGGGTATTCCACCAGCAGCCGGACTGGCAACGTTTGCTACGTTCAGTTTCATCGGTTTTCTGGCCGGTCCACCTGTTATTGGTTTTGTAGCCGAATCGTACGGTCTTTCTTACGGTTTAGGACTTGTTGCCGCTATGCTGTTTCTTTCGGCAGCCCTGTCGCGGCTTGTAAAGTTTTTCTAAAGTCTGTTTTAACGACTGAATAAATGAGCCGACTATCTGCATGATGTCGGCTCATTTGCTTTTTCTTCGGTCAATTTTAGTTACGGCAGACGTACCAGCCTTTGGCCATATTCTGATAGGGTCTCAGCTTGAAAGTAGTGCATGACTAAAAATAACCTAACTCATAAAAGGCGAATGTGTAACCCGAAATTGACTATCGCCGATGAACACGCAAGAACAAATTGAAACGTATATAACTAACCAGCCTGAACCAAAACGTAGCGATATGCAAGCGTTGCTCCACATGATTCGGCAAGTAATGCCCATCTATAAATTATGGTTGCTGGATGGTAAAACACTGAAAATAAAACGGCTTCTAACCCGAGTATTGGATAGGAAATTCGTACCATAAAATATGCTGATGGGAAATCCAGGGAGTTTGATCAGATTGGTATAAGTGCGAATACAAGCGGAATTTCACGCTACATCCTTGGTCTTGACGATAAGAACTACCTGGCCCAGATCTATGGAAAAAACTCGACAAGGCAAGTGCAAGTGGCTATTGCATTAAGTTAAAAACGGTAAACGATATAAACACTGACACCCTCGAATCGGCAATCCGATATGGGGGTGAGGCCGCAAGTAAACATTGAATTTCAAGCAGAAGCACTAGCAAAAGTTGCGCAAAACCTCTGTTGGTGCTTTTTGTAAACTCCTTTGGTTCACGGCCTATGGCGTCTACAGTTTGGAAAGACTTCAAGCTTATCTATTCCTGACTGACCGCAATGGCCAGCAAATACCACGCAGCATGAGGTAGCCATTGTTCGGCCCATCGCCAGTCGCTGTCTTTCCCGGTCATTTTATATGACAGATTAAAATCAATATCGTCTTCGTTGTCCAGGCCCGACGTAATGCCGTTTACAATACCGCCCGGAGCATTGGTATACTCGAATGTACCGAAAAATCCGTAAGTCGGATTGTTATGGCCGCTTCCCTGCAACATACACGCATCATATGGATTCAGACCCAATATCCAGTTGAGCTGATCAAGGGCAAAACGCTCCAGTTTCTCCTGAAACGTTCTGTCGTCGCTGAACATCGGAGCGCACAAACGGGCTGCGGCTGCCATCGACGCGACACGTGCGTTTTCACCCTGCCACCAAGGAGAGGCCTCGCTGCCGTGCGGAAAAAAGAACGTAGTGCGTCGATTACCGAGCGTATCCTGAACCAACTGTCGACTATAGCCAAACGGGTTTTTGACTTCCCGCGTTACGTCCAGCTCAAACGTCATCGACCGCTTTATAGCCTCCTTGATAGCTTTCTGCCTCTCAGCCGACGCCAGCGGGTAATAGTACATCAAACTGGTGACAGGCAAGCCCGCATCGGACGGGTGGAAGAACGGACGATCCTGATCATCGGCGCGCCAGAAGTCACGATACGTTTTCCAGGACGTGAGCCGGTTCAGCAAATTTTGCGCTCGTTTGTCAGCGGCTTTTCGATACGTATCGTTTTGGGTGGCTTTGTACAACTCTGTAGCTGCCGTTAGCGCACAGTAATCATCCACGATGTTTTCCTGACCATCATTAGTCATCGCTATGTTTTCTTTCTCCAGAAAAGCAAAGGCATTTTCAGCTGCTTTGCGATAATCCGCCGGGCTGAAATCGCCCGTTTGGTCGGGCGCATACGTAGCAGCCATCGCCAATGCCGCAATAGCCATACCCCCACCCGACCGATAGCTTACCTGATAACTGCGCCAGTTTGTTTCATCGGCGGCACTGGCCAGCGTCTGATCTTTCGACTGTTTAATACGATACGCTTTATCTTCGGCCTGAATCACCCTGTCTTTCGGCAATTTGCCCGGCCCCGGCGCTTTCACGGACCGGTAAAATGAACCGTTTTTGGCCTGAACCCGTACCAGATAATCAGCGCCGAACATGGCTTCGTCGAGCAGGCGACGATTAAACTGGCGAAAATCTGAGCCTTTGCGCTTAGTAAGTTGGGCGTAACTTTTTAGCAAACTGTAAGCCGTCAGTGTAATCTGTTGTGGATTGAAATACGACGAGAACGTCAGGTGAGAAAGGTGCTTACCGTAGTCGCCAGTAGCATCATACCAGCCGCCATGAACGTCGAGCGTATCGGATAGTCGGCCCGCCAGCACCGATTTTCGATCTGCTTTATCCAGCAAACCCGAGCTTCGCTGCCCTTTGACATAATAGATCACGTCGGAGAGTGTGTATTGCTCCAGTACGTTCCTGCCAATCACGAACGGATACGATGATACGTTTTTGCCCCCTGTTGAAATTTGAATCTGATACGTCCCCTCGGTGGTATAGCTGCTAAAATCGGCCGTCCAGAAAAGCCAGTTTTTCCATTTACTGACCGGCCCACTAAAAACCGGCTTTCCTGAATAGACAGCTTTGCCCGTTATGCTATTGATAAGTTGAAACGATGGAATAGCCATCTGCCGATCGGCCATAACGATGGCTTGCTTGGCTTTGGTTTGTTCATAGCCCACCTGGTTTGTAAGTACCTTAATAGTCTGGGCTTTAAGAACGAATGGAAGCTGACAAATCAAGAGGAAGATGAATAACTTACGTAATTTCTTAAGCATGTAAATCATGACTAGATCAGGAATACAGTTCATTAGTTTCCGGCGCCCCAAAAGATGGCGTTTCGGAAGATTTTTACAAAGGAATCGTTCTTGAATAAGTCAGGATGATGGCCCATGAAAATGTAAACGTTACGTGCTTTCATGTGCTCGTTGGACCAGATAACCGGATGATCGCCCCCCATTTTAATGTTCGAGTCGGGCGAATACGTCGATTCGTCGACCGTGGCTAGTACTGTTACGTTCGGACGTGGACTTTTATCGTACGTGTACCATTCTTCTTTTTCTACCTCAAACGTAGCGGGTACGTCTTTCAGACAGGGGTGATTTTTTGCTTCGACCCGAACGGTAGCTTTGGCGAACGTAGCAATGTAGTTTTTGTAGCGAATCCCACCCATAAATTCTGAAAACCAGGGCCACATAGGATAGCCGTCGAACTCACCCAGCAACGTAGCATGATGAAATCCGATCCAACCGCCCCCTTTGCCTTCAGTAATGTATTTTCGGAATGCTTCCTTTGCCGTATCTGTCCACATATAGGGAGGATAATTCAGCTGAATAAATAGTTGATAGCTAGCCAGAAACGTATCCGTAATTGGCTCCGTGTTTTCGATGTAATCAATTGTAAAATTATTTTCTGTTGCCAGTTGAGCCAGCCATTTTTTGGCCTCTTTCACAAATGGAGCGTGAACGCCCCCACCCTTTTCGGCAATGGCCACTACCCGAAATCGCGGCTTTTGCGATTGTGCAATGGTCGAAAACGCCAGCCCTAAGAGCCAAAGCAGTACGAGAAAACGGCCGCTGATTCGCCAGAAAAACCGATGGTTCATGTAGAATTTTCAGGATAAGAAAGTAAGAAGCCAGGAAAGTTACTGAATCCCTGGCTTTCTAGCGAATTAAATGAATAGGCCCCTGCTCCTGACCAGGTTTCACCTGTTTCCCCTGCTTTAGCCTATACTGAATGCTCCAGGCATACACGCCCCCCGGACAAAGTTCGCCATGATAATATCCATCCCACTGAAATGGCAGTTTATCGGTATGGAAAACAATTTCTCCCCAGCGATTGAAAATGGAGAGCGACGTAATGGTGATATCTCCGCAACCGTAGGCCAGAAAGACGTCGTTCTGCCCATCGCCATTGGGTGTAAAACTGTTGGGTGCATACAGAATACAATCGCAGGCGCCGTAATCGACTGTTACGGAATCCGTCACCGTAGCGCAATCATTGCGGACGCTGGCCCGGAACACACCCGACGTATTGACGATACGTTCAGCATCAGTAAATTGATCCTGCCAGAAAAATTCACCCTCGGTAATAATCGGTTTAATCGTAAATGTCTGGGCTCCACAAAGTACCTGATCGGGTCCTAGTTCTAAAGTTGGTGGACGTATGTAGCGCACCTGAATCGTATCGGCAGCAACGCACGTGGCCTGTGCGACCCGAATACTGTATTGCCCCGCCTGCCTGACAGTGTAGGTGTTTTGTTCGGACCCATCCTGCCATCGATACGTAGCTGCGGCTGACTCTGGAACAGCCAGCGTGAAGGTTTGTCCGTTGCAGAGCGTCGTATCGGCTCCCAGATCGAAATCAAGCGCATAATCAACCGAAATAGAGTCTGTAAGGGTTTTACAGGAGGTGATCACCGTAACCGAATACTTGCCGGGCCGGGTCACCTGCAACGTAGCATTGGCGCTGCCATCCTGCCATTTATAATAAATAGCATCGGGCGTAGTTCCATCCAGCAGCAACGTACTTTTACGACCACACAACGTAGTGTCATTACCTAGATAGAGTGTAACGCGTTTTACCGAAACATCATCGATGTACACGTAATATAAACCCAAAAACGGCGGGTATTTATAAAAGCTACCAATCGTTACGTACTCTTCGCCCCCTTTCGCATTAATGACGCCCGACATCCGTTCCCAGCGTAATCCCTGCACACGCGGCAAGTTGTCAAGCACCTGGGGCGGGGTTTTCAATAGTTCCGTACTGGTAGGCGTCGTAACGGGCTGCGCCGAAAAATGGGCTCCCATTGTTTCTGTCAGGTATCGGCCAGGCGTATTGGTAGCAACATACATTTCAAAAGCATAGCATTCTCCGGCTTCAAGTGGTTTAGTTAGACGGATGCCCAAATATTCGGCCCATCCCTGATCGAAATAGAGCCGCGCTAACCCCTGCCCGGAATGAGGAGGCAGAACCATCTGCCCTGTGTTAAAACATTGATGATAGAAATCGGGAGTGGCCCGCGTTGGGTTGTACCAGGGAGCGGCTTCACTGAGGAGATTATCCTGATACGGACAAGTTCGGTACGTTTCGAAACTGCTATTTGGAATAAGATTCTGCCCCATTGCCATTCCATGCAGGAACGTAACGAGCCCAATCCATAACCAAATCATCTCTCTCCGCATAATCTGTTTCCCTACACCTGGCCTGGAAAGCAGAGCTACCAAATAAAGGGTATCTAAGGTACATATTTTTCCCTCAATACGATGAAAGGCATTATAAGGTTGCGCCCCTAAAAATCAGCTCAGTACGTTGATCAGTGGTCGTTTTCTAATGAGTTGACGCTTATATTTTCTGACCCTCTTCGCTGGTTTGGATCAGTTTGTTCAGGCGATTCAATCGTGTTTCAGGTTGCTTGCCCGTCATTACCCAGTTCATGGCTCGCTTTTGATACGATGGGGCCTGTTTCCGAAAAAATGTCCAGGCTTTTTCATAATTTTTGAATGCCTTCTCAAACTCTTCGGACAAGCCAACTTCGGTCTGCTCGTAAGCGTAAATTCTTGATTTGCTTTCCAGTCTTTTTTCAAACGCAGCCAGCCCCGCAGGCTGCATGAGTCCTTGCTGGGTCAGTTGTTCGATTTTCCGGATATTGACCGCGCTCCAATTGCTTTTTGGTTTTCGGGGTGTAAAGCGATTGCAGTAACTGTCGGCATCGATAGACCGACGAACGCCATCGATCCAGCCAAAACAGAGCGCTTGGTCCACCGATTGCGACCAGGTCATACTAAGCTTTCCAGACCCAACTTTATAGTAGCCAACAACTAACTCGGTTGCTTTATCATGGTTTTCTTCCAGCCATTTCCGAAAATCAGCCTGCGTAGCAAAAAAGATGGGGGCCATATAGGAGAATGAATGTTATGATTTACTAATAAGCGCGAAGGCTTCTTCAGCAAGCAATCTAGTTAATTCACCTGCGGGGAGTTCCCGGCCCAGATGAACTGCCTGACCGGCCCAGAGCGATATAAAATCACCCGAGCCCATTGCCTCCGATTTGGCACGTAGTGGCATCAGGGCACCGCCCGCCAGTGGAAATGCCGGTGCTACGTCGGACATGGGGCCAATCTCGCGGATAATTCGATTAACAATGCTACGTGCCGGACGGCCAGTAAAGACGTTGGTAAGTGCCGTGCTATTATCTTTCGCGTTACGTAGCGCTTCCCGATGAACGGGTGAAACGTTAGCCTCCGGGCAAAACAGATACGCCGTTCCAATCTGCACCGCCGAAGCACCCAGTGCAAAAGCGGCCACAATGCCACGCGCATCGGTTATGCCTCCAGCCGCAATAACTGGTACGTTCACGGCGTCAACGATTTGTGGAACGAGAGCCATAGTGCCAACCTGCGTGGAAATATCCGTACTCAAAAACATTCCCCGGTGTCCACCCGCTTCAACGCCCTGAGCAATAATAGCGTCGCAGCCGTTCTGTTCAAGCCAGCGGGCTTCATCAACCGTTGTAGCCGACGATAGGATTTTAGCGCCGGCAGCTTTAACCCTTGTCAGCAGCTCTTTGTCGGGCAGTCCGAAATGAAAGCTAACAACTTCGGGTTTCATCTCAGCAACCAGCTCACACAAGGTGCTATCAAATGGCGTTCGGTTGGAGATTGGAACAGGAGCCTGCGGGTCAACTCCCAATTCAACATAATAGGGCTCCAGACGTTTGCGCCATTTTGTTTCCTGCGCTACGTCAGGTTGTGGCGGTTTATGACAGAAGAAATTGAGATTAACTGGTTGGGTGCTACGTTGCCGAATGATGGTCAATTCGCTACGTATCTGTTCAGCATTCAGCATCGCGCAGGGAAGCGAACCAAGTCCACCGGCTTCGGCAACGGCTATGGCCAATTTCGCCGATCCCGGACCAGCCATCGGCGCTAACAGAATGGGCAATTCAATCCCTAACAATTTTTGAATGCGATTTTCAGGCCAGTTACCCATAAGTTTATCGACCAGGATCGTAGCGAGCGGCATCAATAATGGACCACAGGTGTATGACCCAGCCCATCAGGATAAACCACAGTGCGCCCGCCAGTATAAATTGTAAAATAGCCATCAGCAGTCGCCCCTGCAACAACTGACCCAAACCCGGAATGAAGAAGCTACAAAGGGCAGCCAGTACGTTGCCACCCGACCCTTGACCTGCCATCGTTACGTATGTTTTTTTAATAAAATTGACTTACGCACATTGATTTACAAAATCACTTTTTGATGTCTGTCGAGTTTGATTGATTAACGGTCAAAATACGCGATAGCCGTTCAACTCCGGTTAATTTCCTGCATTATCAGTGAGGTTTAATTCGGCAAACCTTTGATTTTTACCAAGCGAAAACGCCAAACAAGAAAGCCAGACAAGCCTTTCTCCTGCCAATAACTATCAACACGATACAATCCGTCATAACGGTAACCAGCTACCGGTGAGAAAGCTGATTTCTGGCTCTGACCACGTATTACGCGTACTGGCAATTCCCGTTGACAATTAACGGTTAACGCTACGTTCTGATGGGTGAGTTGCTGGTCGGCTACCTGAAGGCCCGTTGCCTGGCTACGTCCGCCGTGGCCGGTATAGATAATAATATCGCCATAATCTTCATCATCTTCGTAGCCGCCAGATAAAATAATGGAATCGGCGCCTTCCGTTTGCGAACCGCTAATACCTGCTCGTAAAGGTCTGTGCACATCGTATTTAGATAAATAGTACCGATTTTCGAATTCGCTCCCTTCCTGAATACCATCTATTTCTCCAAAAATACGTTTTAGCATTGCGAATTGATATTAGTACTCCTTATCTGACTGTCTATTCTCGTATTCAGGATGCCAGCGTTTTTCAAGTGTCCAGTTAAACTGGAAGCCTTCTTATACTATTCTTTAATACAGAATTCAGCATTGCTCAAAGAAGTCCATCCTTTTTTTTATTTATATTTTCCAATTTATTTTTTCTATGATTTGCCATGTAACACAATACATAATCTATATCCCAATCTCTTAAATGATCGAATCTAGTTTTCCAGAAGAATATTCTAAAACGTACTAAATTGTGAATTTCACTAGCTATTTCAACTAATTTTTCTATTTCATTAAGTGAAACATTCTGTACACTAGGATTAATATCTATATGAGCATAAATCTGATCTCTTAATCTTACTATTCTTTCAGATAATTCATCTTGAGATAATAATAACTTACGTACATCATTCACTAAATTTATAACATCGGCTTTTGATCTTACCTCCTCAGTTGTTTTGTTTTTGTTATTTTCAAGTAAAATTTTTAGGCTAGTACCATATTCAGACGATTCCAATTTATTACATAACTTATAGAAACTTCTTTCTTCCCCTTTTCTTTTGCTGAATAGCTTTGATAATTGAATAACTAGTATAAATTTCAATTGATAGATATGATGAACAAAAAAACCATGTTGTTTTACTTCATCTTCATATTCATATTTATCAGCAATTAGCCTATTAATATTCTTTATAGAAATATTTAGATCAACTATTATATTACTTTGATCCTCTAAAAAAAGCTTTAGATGCTCAGTCTCCAGCATAAAATTTAATAATTAAAAAGTGTCGGGTTTGAGAACCCGACACCACGAAAAATAGCCAATAGGAATAAAGGTTATAACCCCAGAACTTTCTTATTGAAGTTTTCATCAGCGCCTGTGCCAGCGAAGTCGTCAAAGGCGCGTTCGGTGACGCGGATGATGTGACTTTCGATGAAGGGAGCACCTTCGGCGGCACCCTGTTCGGGGTGTTTCAGGGCGCACTCCCACTCCAGAACAGCCCAGCGATCGTAGTCGTACTGCGCCAGTTTAGAGAAGATGCCTGAGAAGTCAACCTGCCCATCGCCCAGGGAACGGAATCGTCCGGCCCGCTCGACCCATCCCTGATAACCGCCATATACACCTTGTTTTCCCGTTGGGTTAAACTCAGCATCTTTCACGTGATAAGCATAGATACGGTCGTGATAGAAGTCAATGAATTGCAGGTAATCAAGCTGCTGCAACACAAAGTGGCTCGGATCGTAATTGATACCTGCGCGCGGGTGATTCCCTACTTTCTCCAGAAACATCTCGAACGTAACGCCATCGTGCAGATCTTCGCCGGGGTGCAGTTCATAAGCCAGATCGACTCCCGCTTCATCGTAGGCGTTCAGGATAGGGGTCCAGCGATTTGCCAGTTCAGTAAAACCTGTTTCAACTAATCCTGCCGGGCGTTGTGGCCACGGATAAATAAACGGCCATAGCAAAGCGCCTGAAAACGTTGGGCTGGCTTTCAGTCCGAGATTCTTGCTGGCTTTGGCGGTCAGCAGCAACTGATCGGTAGCCCATGCCTGCTGTTCTTTGGGTTTACCTGCCAGTTCGGCTGGACCAAAGCCATCGAACATAGCTCCATAGGCGGGATGGACAGCTACCAATTGGCCTTGCAGGTGGGTAGCCAACTCTGTAATCTCAACGCCAATGTCTTTAAGCTTACCTTTAAACTCATCGCAATACGTCTGACTTTCAGCAGCTTGCTTCAGGTCAATCATACGCGGGTCCCAAGTTGGAATCTGGACACCTTTGTAGCCCAGATCAGCCATATATTTTGCAATAGATTCAAGGGAATTAAACGGTTCAGCGTCGCCCAGAAACTGCGCCAGAAAGATTCCAGGCCCTTTCAATGTTTTCATGTATGGTCAATTTTGAATGATTGATGAGTAAATGAAGCCAAACAACTATGTGCTGAGAATTAAATCTCTACCCACGCTTGTTTGCGGTTCGACTCCAGTATTTTCTCGCAGATAAGCAACTCACGATAGCCATCGGCGAAGGTTGGGAAAGTTGGGTTTTCGGGTTGCTTTCCTGCAGCAATCGCGTCGTAAACTTCCTTAAAGAGTTGCTTTGACGTATCAGGGAAGCCTTCATTGTGTCCGCCGGGGAACGACATTACGGAACGCGCTTCCGGGTGCGCCAGCGACGGATCGCGCAGGAACGATTCATTTGAGCCATCGCGATTACCGATCCACATCTGGTTAGGCGCTTCGGAGTTCCAGGCAAACGTTTTCTTCGATCCGGCGATTTCGAGCTTCATCTGGTTTTTTCGTCCCGCCGACACCTGCGATACCGTAATAACACCTTTGTTGCCGTTATCGAAACGTAGCAATACGTTGGCGTGGTCTTCGGTGTTGATGGGTACGTCGGCGTAATCCTCGGGCTTCAGCATTTTACCCGAATATGTTTCAACGGCTTTGAGTGGCTTCTTCCGGAATTTATGAATGGTATTGAAATCCGCCATCACCGCTACGGTTTTAAGGCCCGTGATGTATTCCAGGCTATCCATCAGGTGCGAACCAATATCGGCAATGGCACGGGAATCGCCGGACTTATCGGGTTCGAGACGCCAGTTATAGTCGGTTTCGTAAAATAACCAGTCCTGTAAATAGGAACCGATTACGGAATAAATATCGCCCAGATTATCCTGTTCACGCATGACTTTCATCTGCCGCACCAGCGGATAATAGCGTAGATTAAAGTGAACAGCGTTGACCAGTCCGGTTTTCTTTGCCAGTTCGACCAGTTCTTCGGCTTCGTGCAGGTCTTTCGCCAGCGGTTTTTCGCACACTACGTGCTTACCAGCCTCCAAAGCCGCTTTCGATTGAGCATAGTGCAGGAAGTTAGGGGTACAGATATGCACCACTTTGATGTCGTCCATCTTCAACAGTTCATCGAACGTGCAAGCCCGTTCGATACCCAGTTGATCGGCTTTCTGACGGGCCAGTTCAGGCGTCACCTCGCAGAGTGCAACAACGTTTGTATTAGGCAAGCGACGTAGCGCTTCGATATGCGCAGGCCCGATGAATCCGGTTCCAACGACACCAACATTGATTTTTTGCATGAAAGAGAATTGTTGAATGATTGAATTGTTGAATTGTTGAATTAGAAGCTCCGCTGGCTATCTTTTGAGTTTTTACGAGCTGTCGAAAAAATAGCTAATAACTCAGAAGCTTCATTCATCAAATTTCCTAGTTTCTCTGAACGTACTATTTCAGCTTCAATAAGCAATTCCATCCAGAATACTGACTCGTCGGCTTCCTCAACGACGATGCTAAGTTTAGAAAAATATTCTGCCTGACTTCTGGCACGGCAAACCGCTCTATAATTTGCGCCTACTGATGTTGCCGAACGTAGTAGCTGTTTACCAATAATTTTTGCTTCATCTGTTTTGGGCAAAGCACGAAACAACCTTATGGTACGTAGGGAGAAATCTTTTGTTCGCTTTTGCATCTGCTGAACAAACTCAATTTTACTGTTCATATAGTATGAATGATTAAGTTGTCAAATAATTGAATTCACAATAAATACACCAGACTAAAAAATAAATATACTTCTGATAATTACTCAATCATTCAACAACTCAGTCATTCAATCATTTAGCTAATAAACTTCGTCCACTTCTCCTTCGACTCGTTCGACGCAAGGACCGTATCAATGAACGCCAGGCCTCGAACGCCATCCTCGGCTTTTGGAAAATCATAAATCGGATCAGGATCGCGGCCTTCCATGTGCGCTTTTACGGCGTAAGCAAAGTTGCGGTACAGGTTGGCGAACGCTTCAAAGAAGCCCTCAGGGTGACCAGCGGGCAATCGCCAGTGCGCTTTGGCAGAGGCCGACAAATCACCGACATTCGGGCGGATAATCCGCTGACCTTCCTGCGTTTTGTATTTTAACGTATTGGGCTCCATCTGATGCCATTCCAGCCCGCCCAGTTCGCCATAAACATAAATTTTCAGCGAGTTTTCTTCGCCATTGGCAATCTGGCTGGCGTGCAGAACCCCCTTCGCTCCACCCTCGAAACGAAGCAGTACGTTGCCATCATCGTCGAGCAATCGACCGGGCACAAACGCGCTTAAATCGGCGCAGAGTTCGCTGATTTTTAAGCCCGTTACGTATTCAGCCAGGTTTTCAGCGTGCGTACCAATATCGCCCATACAACCAGCAGCGCCGGATTTTGACGGATCGGTCCGCCAGATCGCCTGCTTGTAATTGTTATCTTCTTCCTTTTTGGAAAGCCACCCCTGCGGATATTCAACAACGACTTTCCGGATTTTTCCGAGTTTGCCGTTCCGTACCATATCGCGAGCCTCTTTCACCATCGGATAACCCGTGTAGTTGTGCGTTAGTCCGAAAACAAGTCCCGATGCCTCCACAATCTTTGCCAGTTCTTTAGCTTCTTCCAGATTCAGGGTCATCGGCTTGTCGCACATCACATGGAACCCGTTTTCCAGGGCCATTTTAGCGGGCGGAAAGTGCATATGGTTTGGAGTTACGATGGAAACAAAATCCATTCGCTCACCTTCCGGCAAAGTTTTTTCCCGCTCAATCATTTCCTCGAAAGAGGTATAAATCCGGTCTTCAGGCAGATAAAGCGCATGCCCCGTCGCTTTCGATTTTTCGGGCGACGAACTAAAGACACCGCAGACTAGTTCGATTTCGTTATCAAAACCAGCTGCCCGGCGATGAACGGCGCCAATAAACGCGTCGAGGCCACCGCCCACCATACCCATTCGCAATTTTCTGTGCATAGGTTGTTAAGTTGAGTGTAAACAGGGTAGAAAAGAGGGTTATGGTAGTTGGTTTACTGTATTTCCAGCCACCATAGACTCTTTATTTTACGGCTGGAAATTAGCGGTTTTCTCTTATTTTTCGGAAATTTTGCACAAAAACACCTTCAAATAGGGAGTTTATCCTACTTGGTGCCTTATAGTACTCGAACAATTTAATACACTAAATCCCCTCTGGCAGAAAATGAATCAAACCGTTAATCCTTCGCGGCTATTCCTGGCTAGCTGCTTTGCTCTTATCACTACCGCCTTTTCGTTTAGTATACGGGCTGGTATTTTGCCTCAGTTGGGCACCGAACTTGGACTATCGGCAGAGCAGCTAGGCTTCATCAATTCCATGTGGTTCTTCGGCTTTCCGATCGCCATGATTGTGGGTGGTCTGGTTTATTACTCCGTAGGGCCTAAGATTATCATGAATGTTGCGCTTCTGTGTCATACCCTGGGCATTCTACTGACGATCTATGCGGGTAGCTACTCGACGCTGCTGATTTCTACCTTACTGATCGGGATTGGTAATGGCTGTACAGAAGCGGCCTGTAATCCGATGATTGCGGATATGTATTCGGGCGCCCAGATGAATAAGATGCTGAATCGCTTCCATATGTGGTTCCCTGGCGGTATCGTGGTCGGTAGCCTGATCTCTAAATTCATGACCGACGCCGGTCTGTCCTGGCAGACGCAGGTCTGGGTTATTATGATCCCGACCATACTGTACGCCATCCTGTTTTTTGGTCAAACATTCCCAACCTCAAAAGAGGTAAGTGCTACGTCGCTGAGCAGTAATTTTCAGGCAATGCTTACCCCGCTCTTCCTGTTTATATTTGTCTGCATGGCTTTCACCGCCATTTCTGAGTTCGGCCCACAGCAATGGGTTGGTCTTATCATGGCCAAGAGCGGAGCTACACCGATGTACATTCTGGCCCTTACAACGGGTCTGATGGCGATTGGCCGGTATTTTGGTGGCCCCATCATTCATAGACTCAACCAAACCGGCGTACTGCTGGGGGGCGCTGTCTTTGCAACCATTGGCATCTATCTGTTCAGCACCCAAACGGGATCGATGGCCTACGTAGCAGCCGTTTTCTTCGCTATCGGTGTCTGTTATTTCTGGCCAACCATGATTGGTTTTGTCGCCGAAAATATTCCGGCCAGTGGAGCGCTAGGAATGTCGATTATCGGTGGAGTCGGTATGTTCTCAACCTCAATCTGGCAGCCGATTATTGGCGGATGGATTGATGAAGCCAAAGTCGAAAAAGCGGCTACAGGCTTATCCGGCGATGCGCTTGAGTTAGCTGCGGGTCAGGCAACACTGTCCAGAATGACTCTATTCCCGATCTTTCTAATTGTTGCCTTTATCGTTCTATGGTTCTGGATGCGGAATCGTAAACCGGGCCATGTCGACGAAAGCGTTATTCTCGAACAGCCACAGTTGTAATTTCTAAGTAATTTCACCTATAAAAAGGCTCTAAAACAGATTGTTTTAGAGCCTTTTTTCGTATGCCATACGCTAGAATAGGAATTAAATATCAATTAATTACAATTTATAATTTAAACTAATTGGTATATTGATTATCCGGAAGATATACCTATTTAATAGCTTCATCTCGTGGCATTACTCGATACGTATACGCAACCCTTAACGGCTGCCCAGATAGGCCACCTGCTACGGCGCGCTACTTTCGGGCCAACGCCGGATCAACTTAAGGCGCTGACCGGAAAAACAGCTACTCAGGTTGTTACGCAGTTGCTGGCAGATCAGCCGATACCCCCTCTCCCACTCGATCTGAAAACTGGTAAAACGTTTACCGATCAGCCCTTCGACATGACGAATCAGGGAACGTATCAGGGGTATGTAAAGATGTGGTGGGCCAACCTGATGCTCAATCAGCCCGTATCCTTACTCGAAAAAATGACGCTGTTCTGGTCCAATCATTTCGTAACGAACGACTCGACAGTAAACGATTATCGGTACATGTACCGGTACAATACGTTGCTGAGGCAGCATGCGCTGGGTAATTTCAAAGCCTTCGTTATGGCCGTTACGCAGGACCCGGCTATGCTACGGTTTCTGAACGGAAATCAGAACGTAGTGGGTACGGCCAATGAGAATTATGCTCGCGAACTTCAGGAACTCTTCACCATCGGACGTAGCGGTGGCTACACCGAAGATGATGTTCGGGCAGCGGCTAAAGTGCTGACAAGCTGGGCTGATACGGGCTATCGCGACACTGCAAATGCAACCATCGGCAGTACGTTCCGCGCCAACCGACACGACACGTCGGACAAGAAATTTTCCGCTACGTATCAGAACACAACCATCAAAGGACGCTCGGGGGCGAACGCCGGAATTGATGAACTGAACGATTTGATCGACATGATCTTACGTAATGACGAAACTCCCCGGTATATCTGCCGACGGCTCTACGTCTGGTTTGTCAATTCCGATATTTCGGCAACCGTCGAAAACAACTTCATCCGACCGCTGGCCGACGTTTTTCGAAAAAATAATTACGATATAAAACCTGTGATGACCGCCTTACTCCAGAGTCAGCATTTTTTTGATGAAGGATTGCGGGGGGCCGTTATTAAATCGCCGACCGATCTGGTTGTCGGAACATTCCGTTTCTGGGGCTTACAAGCGCCCGATCCGTCGCAGAATATCACAGCTTATTATCAGATCGGCAATTACATCAATGCCCGCATTAAAGAGGAGCAGCAGGACATTCTTAATCCGCCTACGGTTTTTGGCTGGACCGCCTACTACCAGACAGGTTTTTATCAGCAATGGATCAATTCTACTACGTTAGGTCTGCGCGGTTATTTCAGCGATGCGCTGACAACGAATGCGCTGAAATTAAACGGGAAACCCGTCATTGATGTACTGACGTATGCCAAAACACTGTCAACGCCATCCGACCCGGCGAAACTGGTGAGCGAGATGACGGCGCAATTGCTGGCTATTACACTCTCGAAAGATCAACAGGATTTTCTGACCGATACGGTTTTACTGAATGCGCTCCCTCGCTATGAATGGACGGTTGAGTGGAACCAATACCTTCAAAGCCCTAATGATGCAGCCAAAAAACAGGCTGTTCAACTGAAACTCACTACGTTTCTGCAATACCTTTTCCGCACCGCTTTGTATCAGATTGTTTAATTACGAATGAACGAATACGTCTCACGTCATCGGTTCGCCTAATCGCTCATTAAACTATGAAGCGTCGTAACTTTTTGCGCTATGCAGCCTCGTCGCTGGTTTTGCCAGTTCTGATTGATGGGTTTGGAGCCCGGGCGTTTGCCCGTCCTTCGTCGTTTATTCACTCGCTGGTTAGTATGGCCGAAGAAAGTGATCGGGTGCTGGTCATTATCCAGTTACAGGGTGGCAATGACGGGCTGAACACGGTGATTCCGCTTGACCAGATGAACGTTTACGGCTCAGCCAGTTTTCGGGGAAATATCGCCATCCCGGAAGTGAAAGCACTTAAGCTAAAAAATTATGCGGCAACGGGTCTGCACCCTTCCATGGCAGGTATGCAACAGCTTTTCAATGAGGGTAAACTGAGTATTATTCAGGGTGTATCGTATCCTACTCCCAACTTTTCACATTTCCGGGCCAGCGATATCTGGATGACAGCGGTCGACGCCAATCAAACGGCTACGTCGGGCTGGGCAGGCCGTTACCTCGACAGGCAATTTCCTGGCTTTCCCGAAAAATACCCGACAGCATCAATGCCCGATCCCCCCGCCATTCAGATTGGCTACGTAACGGCCACTACGTTGCTTGGCCCTACCGATTCGATGGCAATCGTGCTGCAGGACCCCGATACGTTTGCGCGATTGGTTGGCGACAAACCGAACGATCCGACAACGAACGTACCAGGTTATGCCGGACAGCAAATTGAATACATCCGTCAGCAGCAGGCCAGTTCGGTAAGTTATGCCAGTCAGATTAAAACGGCGGCTGGGAAGGGCAAAAATCTCGCTACGTATCCGGTCAACAACGCGCTGGCCGCTCAGCTCAAAATCATTGCCCGACTCATCAGTGGCGGGATGAAAACAAAAGTTTACTACGTAACGCTGGGCGGCTTCGACAATCATGCGGCTCAGGTTGTGGCTACCGATACCACAACGGGAACACATGCCAATTTGCTGAAAACGCTATCCGATGCCGTTCTGGCTTTCCAGTCTGATCTGGGACAGTTGAAAATGGAAGAGCGGGTGGTAGGCATGACCTTCTCAGAATTCGGGCGACGAGCCATTTCGAACGGGAGCTTTGGTACAGATCACGGTACGTCGGCGCCGATGTTTGTGTTTGGCACGGCTGTCAAATCGCCGATGGTCGGCAAAAACCCGAACCTGAGCGATCTGGATAATAATAACCTGAAAATGCAGACCGATTTCCGGCAGGTCTACTCCGCCATTCTGACCGATTGGTTTGGTACCGACGCCAACACGGAAACAGCCGCCCTTTTCCGGGATTATCAGACTGCGCCTGTTTTCCGGCAAACGGTTACGGGCAATGAAACCGTTTTTGTCGATGCTCGTCTTTATCCAAATCCAGCTTCGGCAGTCGTAACCCTGGAATCTGCCGGGCTTTCGCAGGGCGTTACGTCTCTACAGATTGGCGACATGCAAGGGCGTTTTCGTTCACTTAATCCACTACGTTCGTCTGCTACGTCGATTCAATTTAACGCTAGTGATCTTCCCACCGGCCAATACGTAGTACGCGTTGAAACAGGCAATGGCACGTTCACCCAAAGAATGGTAGTGGCGCGGTAGAATTTAACTACGCCGTTTGATATAGTCTCGTACTTCATCGATTGCCTTATCGGCTTTGAAAAGCACAATCAGAAATTTGATTGCAATAACTATTCCAAGCAGGAACAGCAGAACATTAATAATGCTCCACAGATAAAGCATTGAGTCTGGTTTAAGCATGATTCTATGGTTTTGAGCAAGATAGACGATTAATCTATACTTTTCCCAAACATGCTGACTAAACTCAAACCGTTCCCTCAGTGCCTGTAGCGCGGGCTTGGCACTTCGCACATAAGTTGCTAACTTTTCAATACGTATCAAGCAGATTACCTCATGCCACGTACTTATATCTACTCGTTTTTGCCGATTCTACTGTTTATTCTGTTGATCGGAAAGCTGACCAGTCCTGAACCGAATCATTCGTCGGAATCCTTGTCGATACAGTCAGTTTCAACGATACCTATGTGCGGAATGACCAACGTAGGCGGCATACCTAATACGTTGCTGAAACAGTCGGTGGCGCTGCGGTCGGGTGTGGGGCAGTTTCCGACCCCAACTTCTACCAAAAACGAAAAAGCGCAGACCTATTTCGAACAAGGCATGGGCTATCTGCACGCATACTCACTGGTCGAAGCAGCCCGCTCCTTTCACGAAGCGCTACGTAACGACTCTACGATGGTGATGGCGCACGTTGGCCTGAGCCGGGTCTACACCCAGCTGGACGATGACGAAGCAGCCCGTAAAGCCGCCGATGCGGCCAAAGCATTATTAGCCTATGCATCGGAGCGGGAAAAAACGCATGTTAGCCTGCGATTCGCTCAACTGAAAGCCGTCGATTCGCTCAAAAATCAGAGCCTACTGAACGACTATCGACTAAAACTGAACGGCGCCGTAAAACGCTTTCCGCAGGATGCCGAACTCTGGCTTATGGCCGGCAATGCTTACGAACGATATGCCAACGGACGAGGTCAGGGCACTTCTACGGCAAGTATTGCTATTTATGAAAAGGTGTTGCAGCTGTTTCCCGATCATCCGTCGGCGCACCATTTCCTGATTCATGCGTATGAAGGCATGGCCGATTACGTAAAAGCTCGTGAGCATGGTGCAGCCTACGCCCGGCTGTCTCCCAATCTCGCCCACGCCTTGCACATGTACGCGCACGATCTGATGAAGACAGGAGATGTAGACGGAGCCATTGCCCAGATGTCGCAAACAGACGCGATTGAACGTAACATCTATCAAACCGATCGCTATGACGCCATGTACGACTGGCATCACGCGCACAACATTGCCTTGCTGTCGCTTTGCTATCAGTATCAGGGCCGAATGGAAGAGGCAGAGCGCTTAGCCAAAGAGCGGTTTGCGCTCGGACGCTCCATTTATCCAATCCGGGTGTTCAATAACAAAATGGGTTATCCAGGCCTCCTGATTGCTCAGAACCGCTACGCCCAGGCTCTCCCCATCGCCGAAAGTCTGACCAAAGCCGAAACGGCAGGTGAGCGAACAATTGGACATTATCTTACCGGTTTGATTCAGGTAAAACAAGGTCAGATTGACAAAGCTCGCGCTTCATTGAAAGCGGCTAATACAGAACTGCTTGTGGCGAAAAAAACCGACAAAACGGATTGGTTAGTAAGCTGGCTGGAACCACACCCCAGATTTCTGGCGGCTCTTATTTCGCTCTATGATCATAACGACCGCGAAAAGGGACTGGCCGACGTCCGTAAGTTCCAGGTCAGCGCCCGCGAGCAGTCTGGCCCCGACCCCTGGGCAGAAGCTTTGTTTCAGTTGGAAATGATTGCGCAGGCAGCCTACCAACTGAAGCTGACGGAGTTTGCCGAGGAATCCGCTAAAATTCTGGCCGAACACGATCCCAATTATCCGGGTACGCACTACGCGCTTGCCCGTGTTGCGGCAATGAAAGGTGATGCTACCACTGCTGAGCAGGAGCAGAAACTGGCCCGAAAAGGCTGGTCGAAAGCAGATGCGGGATTCCTGGCGCAGAATTTTACAAAGCGGTAGTGCACAAGCTAGCTTGTTGACACGATCCAATACGTAAAGAATTTACAGAAAAGCGGATTAACTATTTTTTTAGCTTCTTTAAGTCATCCAGCGTACCAGTAATTACGGCCGCAAACTTGCTATCATCAATGGCGGCATTGCCCTTTTTATCAATAAGCTTGCAACTGAAATTGACTCGATAGGGTGTATCTTTTTTATCGAACAGCATCTTAGGCAATACACTTAAGGTCTTACCCGGCCGGGCCGTTACGGGAAAAATAACCGGTGTAGTCGCCTGAGCTTTAATTGAAATTGGGTCGGATTGATGACCGTCGGCAATCTGCTTGCCATCGATCGCAACGGTGTAGCGGGCATCCGCTATGTTAAACGAAAATTTGTTTTTATTCACGACGTTCACTTTGGTCGCTACGTCCGTTCGCTTGAGTCCGAGCGGACCAAAATCAATATCCTCAATTTTGATTTGAGGAATATAGAATGTAGGCAATCGCCGATCTATGGTAACAGCGAATGTTTTTTCTCCCAGAATCGGTACGTCGAGTGCAAATGTAGACTGCACTTTATAGGTTGTGCTATCAATGCCCTTACGTTCCAGTGTTTTGAGTACCTGAGTCAACGTTTTAGCCATTACTTTCACCGGCAACGCCAGCAACGTACTGTCACCTGCTTTTAGCTCGATCGTTTTTTTGTATGTATCTTTAATAACAGGCGTGTTCGCAATGAATACTGTGTAATCCATCTGGTGTGCTTTGAAACCCACGGGCAATGGGTTATCAATGAGCAGTTCCATGGTCATATTTATGGCATCGTCGCTAATATCGTTGATATTCATACGGCTTAACTCCAGACGAGGTTTGAGCGTATCATCGTGCGGACCGCCCGTAGCGGTACGTTTGTCAGTCGTGTTTCTATACCAGATATATGCTCCGGCAAAGCCGATCAGCAACAGTACTAACGCAATAAGCCAGCCCTTTTTCATAACGTAACGTTTACCTGAACGTAGCGCAATAACCTTTATATGAATCAGGCTGTTTTAAGCGACTTATAAATTGTTTCTTTATGGCCCAGCCAATTGGTAGACAACCAGTAAACCTTTTCGCTTTTCACAGGTCTTAGAAACAAACCGTACTTATCCCGACTACAATGCGAACGTTCTTAGTTTGCTCGCTCCTGCTGGCTGTTGCCGCCTGTCGCCGTCCCTCAACGCAGTTTGCCGCCATGCTTACGCCCATAAACCAACCTGCCGACTATATACGTTACTTGAAATCAGGTGATGAACTGGTAGCCGTTGGCAATGATCCGGAGTGGAGCTTAATGGTCAATTCGTCGAAGGGACAAATACGTTTCAAATCGACGGCCGGCGATAGCCTGGCAACGGCAATTCCGGAGCGGCAGACTGATGCTGATGGCGTGATTCGTTACAACGTACCACTAGAGACCGGCAGTCTCAACGTAGTATTCAGGCCCGATAGCTGCCTGAATACAAAATCAGGGCAGCGTTACGATTACCGGGTTCAGGTTGACGTGCGAGGCAAGAACTACATAGGCTGCGGAGTTTCACTACAAAAGATGGCTTTGCTACAGGACATCTGGGTGCTTACCAATTTCCAGGGAAAAACCATAACCGCCAGTGGACCACGTAACGAATTGCCGCGCCTGGAAATTTCGCTGACCGAAGGCCGTGTGACGGGTACTACAGGCTGCAACCGACTGAGTGGCAGCGTTAGAGCCGACACCCGCCAGATTCAATTCGGACCGATGGTTATGACCAAAATGGCCTGTGCTGACCCGGTCGCTACGTTCGAAACAAACTTCCTGAACGCGCTGGTTCAGCCGTTCAGTTATGAGGTTGCTAACGGCAAATTGACCTTACTACGTAACCGCCAGCCAATGATGGTATTCAAAAAAGTAGATTAGTGTCATTCTGACCTTTATTTAAAGCGAACGCTCTGGCATGGCGTTCGCTTTTTGTTTATTTTTGTTTCGCATCTCGACAAAAGTCAATATTATCATCGAATAAGTTAACCGATTTTCTATCGCTTACAAGCTTTCTCAACCTGTTTTAATCCCAGACTTCTATGAAAAACTTACGGCTTCCCTCCCGTGCCATGTTATTGGCGGGGGTGCTGGCCACCACCGTACCAGGTTTGGCTCAGACAATGGCCAAACGTACCGTTGCTACTAAACCTGCCACGGTTGCTTCCGAAAGTCCTCTTGCGCTGAATCGGGTTCTGGTCTTTTCAAAAACCAAAGGCTTCCGTCACGCATCGATTCCGGTAGGCAAGCAGGCCATTATGAAACTCGGGAAGGAGAACGGGTTTGCCGTGGATACAACCGAAGACGCCAGCAAATTCACCGAAGCCAATCTAAAGCAGTACGGCGCGATTATCTGGCTCAGTACTACCGGCAATGTTCTCGACGATGCTCAGCAGGCAGCCTTCGAGCGATACATTCAGGCCGGGGGTGGTTTTGTCGGTATTCACGCAGCGGCCGACACCGAATATGACTGGCCGTGGTATAACCAGCTGGTGGGCGCGTATTTCCTGAACCATCCCAAGCAGCAGAATGCCGAAATTGAAATCGTAGACAAAACTCACCCGTCTACCAAGATGCTGCCCGATCGCTGGAAGCGGTTCGACGAGTGGTACAGCTACAAGAGCATTCAGCCCGAGCTAAAAGTGCTGGGTAAGCTCGACGAAAAAACGTACGAAGGTGGAAAAAACGGTGATAACCATCCGTTCATCTGGCACCGTGATTTCCAGGGCGGCAAATCGTTTTATACAGGCGGAGGACATACCGACGAATCGTACAGCGATCCACTCTTTTTGCAGCACATTCTGGGTGGTATCAAATCGGTAATGGCAACCAGCCTGAAATTTGGCCAGGCCACAACGAAGCCCTTTCCGGAAGAAACCCGCTTTGAGCAACAGGTATTGATTCAGGGGATGGACGAACCAACCGAACTGGCTGTACTGGACGATGGAAAAGTGCTATTCGCCCAGCGCAAAGGTGAGCTAAAGGTCTACGACCCTAAAAAAAAAACGGCCAAGCTGGTAGCCAACTTTCCGGTGTTCAGCAAGTTCGAGTACGGCCTGATGGGGCTGAACATTGACCCGAACTTCAAGCAGAACAAGTGGATTTACGTTTATTATTCTCCCCTATCCGGCGCGACAGTTGCTGACACGGCTCAACATCTGTCGCGCTTTGTTTATGACGACGTAAAGGATACCGTACTTCTCAATACCGAAAAGGTGCTGTTAACCATTCCGGTTAAACGCGACGGTTGTTGCCACACGGGCGGTTCTATTGCCTGGGATCGGAAAGGGAACCTTTACCTGTCAACCGGTGATGATACAAATCCCTTCAACTCCGACGGTTACGCGCCTATTGACGAACGGCCAGGACGTAAGGGCTGGGATGCTCGCCTGACCTCAAGCAATACAAACGATTTACGCGGTAAGATTCTGCGTATTCACCCGGAGTCCGACGGTACGTACACCGTTCCTGAGGGTAATCTGTTCCCGAAAGGTAACCCGAAAGCCCGGCCGGAAATATACGTAATGGGTAATCGTAATCCGTATCGTATTTCCGTAGACCAGCGTACCGGCTATCTGTACTGGGGCGAAGTAGGTCCGGACGCTGGCAACAACAGCGAGAAATACGGGCCACGCGGTCATGATGAGGTTAACCAGGCTCGTCAGGCTGGCTATTTTGGCTGGCCGCTGTTCGTTGCCGACAACCGCCCCTACCACCAGCGTACCTTCGCCGACAGCACCACAGGACCACTATTCGATCCGCAGAAGCCTATCAACGATTCGCCGAATAATACAGGCCTCAGGGAGTTGCCGCCCGCTCAGAAAGCGTACATTTATTACCCTTACGCTGATTCGCCGGAGTTTGGCGAAATTGTTGGTAAAGGCGGACGTAACGCTATGGGAGGCCCCGTGTATTACTACGATGATTATCCGGAAACGTCGGTAAAATTCCCCCGTCATTACGATGGTAAGTTCTTTGCGTACGACTGGATACGCGACTGGATTCATCCGGTTACGATGAAAGAAAATGGCGATTTCGTGAAGATGGAAACTTTCATGCCGAACACGAAATTCTCGCACGTTATCGACATGCAGTTTGCAAAAGACGGCTCACTCTATACTATTGAGTATGGGCAGAAATGGTTTGGCGCCAACGCTGACGCTCGTTTATCCCGTATTACGTACAATGCCGGTAACCGTAAGCCTGTGGCTATGGCCAGTGCCAATAAAATGGTTGGTGCAGCTCCGCTCATGGTGAAATTTGACGGAAAAAAATCAATCGATTACGACGGTGATGCGCTGAAATACGAGTGGTCGTTTGGCAAAAATATGCCAAAACAAACGACTGCTACGCCAACCGTTACGTTCAGCAAGCCCGGTGTTTATCCGACAACGCTGAAGGTGACCGATGCAGCGGGTAACGTATCGACCAAAACAATCGAAATCAAGGTCGGTAATGATGAGCCTAAAGTTGAGGTAGCCGTTGCAGGAAATAAAACGTTCTATTTCCCGGACAAGCCCGTTAAATACGCTGTAAAAGTTACGGATAAAGAAGACGGTACGTTGCAAAAAGGGATCAATTCCGACGACGTAACGATGACAATTGATTACCTGGAAGGGTTCGACAAAACGATGCTTGCCCAGGGCCATCAGGCCAATACAGGCTTCTCGACCGGCAAACGATTGATCGACCTCAGCGACTGCAAAGCGTGTCATACGATTGATCAGAAGTCGATTGGTCCGGCTTACCTCGACGTAGCGCGGAAATATAAAGGTGCTCAGGTCGAAAGCAAACTGGTGCGCAAGATCATTACCGGTGGTGGCGGTGTCTGGGGTGAACAGGCGATGAGCGCCCATCCGCAGTTGAAAGAAAGCGAAGTAACCGATATGGTACGTTACATTCTCTCACTGGCCGATGAAAAACCCGCCAATCGCAAGCCAATTGCAGGTGACTACGTACCTGTTCAGCAGAAAAAAGATGGTTCGTATATTCTAACAGCCAGCTATACAGACAGAGGGAACGGGGTTATTGGCCCACTGACAGGCTCTACTTCGCTGGCGCTACGTTCACCATCGGTAAAAGCAGTCTCAGCGGATGTCAAACAGGACATTTATCAGGCTGATATTCCAAAAATGGGTCCAACTGCTATTGGCCTGAAATCGGGTAGTTATCTAGCCTTTAATGACATTGATCTGACGGGCATTGGGGGCATTACCTCAACAGCTTTTGCCTCCAACGATCAGGTTGCAGGTGGCAAGCTGGAAGCCCGTCTTGATTCGCCTACTGGAACCTTGCTCGGTGAAGCTGAAGTAAAAAAGGGGAACACGGCTCCTGTCAATATTCCCTTCCGCCAGCCGGTTTCGGGTATGCATAAATTGTACCTTGTTTTTGTCAATCCGAGTGCAGGCCCTAAACCGCTGTTTGCCGTCGATAAAGTACAGTTCAGCAGTCAGGGAATGTAATAAACCTTATTTTTTGAAGCTCGAAGCCTCGGTCAGCACTGATCGGGGCTTCTGACTTTTAGCCAGTTGAGGTATTGCTCCACCTGAACGAATTACAAAAGCAGGCTTACACGTACTCTGTTATACGACATTATATATACCGTTCATATCGTCTACTGTACAATCAGAATTAACGGCGAGTACAACTTGGTGATAATGAGTAGAAGCATAAAAAAACGAATGGGCTCGGTCATTCAGAGTCGCTACCTAGTTTTCGCTTAGGGTTCGGCAGCAGAGCGGGGTTTAGTATATCTAAAAACTTCAGTCTGCAGCTAATATTATTTCCTGCTTTTTTAATCGACCGAGGTCCAATATGTCTATTGAACCTCGGTCGATTCGACTGGAGCCAGCCGGGCGCTGAAACGCCGAATGATGGGCTCCGTCAGAACTGCGGCTCCGTCCTCCTGCTTGTCTTCCGTAAGCACTGAGTGCGTAATACCCGCCATTAACAATCGTATCAGGCCAATTTCTACCCCGCTGGCGCTTTCCACCTGCTTAAGAAATTCATCCTGATGGGCAGCCATGTTCCGGCCCAGCTCCGTTAGTTTATTATCCATTTGCCAACGTATCAGTACGGGCAGAGCCGGATTCGTGTGCAATGTCTGGTAATACTGAACGGCATACGTTTCGATAACGACCGGGGAGCTGGAAACAGCCGTGACCTGAGCATGAATATCCTCCAGACTGTGCTGATAGAGCGCTTCAATCAGGCCGTTCCACCCATTAAAGTACCGGTAAAGAAGCACTTTATTAATGCCTGCCTGTTTTGCAATGGCATTAACACCCGCCTTACTGACTCCACCTCGGGCAATGGCATCGCCTGCCGCCTGTAGAATCTTGACTATCGTTTTCTCTTTATTTCTCCGCTTAACTACTTTCTTGAGAATCATTTCAGGTCCTGAACATAAGTCTGCAATATAGTAGTAATTGGAGTTTAACGATTAGTACCGAATGCCGATCCACCCGTATGGGTTTCGGTGAGCTGCAATGCTTTCGTCAATGCGTTGCTTAACAAGAGCGTCATAAGCAGCGTCGTTGATTTTCTTGCCTTTCGATTTCGGCAATTTCAGATCATCGGGCGTTACCGGCCTGAACGTTACGTTCGTAGCTTCAATTATTACGTCGCCATCGTTAAGATCCAGTTCTAGAATCAACCCAGGCAGGCTATTCACCCGCTCAGGGCCAGCCGATACGGGGATATCCTGCGCAAACCAGGCCGTAATTTTCTGCTTCTTGATAGGGTCTTCCGTCTCGGCTTTCATGCATACGTAACCCGCTATTTCTTTAATCTGATTACCAATTTTCCAGACAGGCGCGTGCAGTGAGTCTTCAACAACGTAGGTTTTGCCAAGCATCTCGATGATGTCGGTCTTTTTATCCTTCTCAAAGTTACGGTACACGTAAAACTCTGATTTGCGGTAGGAATAGCCGCCTTCTTCGGGTTCGTCGCTGAAGTAGGTATACAAACTTTCGGTTGGGCTGAACGCCAGCTTCATCTTGATACCTTTGTTGTTTTCTTCCCAGTTTTTCCAGGTTTGCGACTCGCGGTCTTTTTGTTCCTTGCTCAGAAAAGGTAATCTATTGACAATTTTCAGCCAGTATTCCTTCCGAACATACGTAACAACGCCTTCGGTTTTCTGAGCCATTGCTCCTGTGCTCATCAGCAGGCACAACAGAATAAGTAGTTTCTTCATAATTAGAATTAGGAAATAGTTAGCTCAGAAATATCCTTCCCGGCGCATCTTGGCCTGAACGCCCCGCATGTTGTACGTAAAACCCAGCGTAAAATACCGGGCCAGCGTCTGAATCGTTTCCGACTGCGTGTAATTAACCCCTCGGTTAAGCGAAACTGCTACGTTCCGATTGAGCATATCCACCGCCGTCAGCCGAATTTCGGCTCGTTTGGCTTTACCCAGAATGTGATACACCGACGCGTTCCAGATCGGAATCCGGAGATCGAAGTTAAGCTGTTCGTTTTTATTGACCCGGTAGTTCAGCGTTGTGTTAATGTAAAAATCGTGCGGCATTTTCAGCGTTAGTTCGCCCCCGAAAATATTGTTCGTAAAGGACTGGTTCCGGTTTGGACTGATCGAAAATTCCGTCCGTGTTAAGCCCACGTTAGCGTTTCCATAAAAGGTTAGCCACTCGGTAGGTGTCAGGCTTAACCGGGCGCCTACGTTATACCCCTGCACCCGCGTGTCGTTGATTATGCCGTTGATTCGCGTGGGGTTCCGGCCAAAATTCAGGTTCGTATTCAGGTCGAGCGTCGCTTTTGTCTTTTTCAACGGAAATCCAAAACCAATATACGTTCCCAGATTATGACCACCCGACATATTCTCGGGTTTGATTACCGTAACCAGCGTTTGCGGATTGGTATTCTGGCTGTACACAATCTGGTTTACATATTTTGTCCCGTACATGCCAATGTAAGCATTGATAAAATTGCCCGGATTGAAGTAATTGAAGCCGAGATTCAGGTTATGCCCCAGTTGCGGCAACAAGTCGGGATTGCCTTCATTGATGAAATACGGATTGCTGTTATTGATGATAGGCTGTAAATCACGCGATGTCGGTATCTGGACGCTTACGTTATAGTTAGCGTTAAGATACCGGTTGTTTTTCATACTGTAGTTCAAGCCAACGTTTGGAATAACGGTAGTAAAGACCCGGTTTATCTGACGGAACGTAGTGGTTGTCTGATCGGGTGCAAACTGCCCGTCGAGGGTGAACCGCTGACCCGCCAGCCCTGCCGATACGTTCAGACCTTTATACGAATAGCGAATGCTACTTCCGATCCGGTTATAGACGTAGTTATTCTTATAATACAGGCTCAGCGAATCAACGCGGGTATAGTTGTCAGTACGATTAAACACGTCACGATCCACCTCATCGTAGCGAAGACTGAAGTTGTAGAATGTTTCCCAGAAAAACCGTTTGGCAAAGGGCTCTACGTACTGCAAACTGGCTTTGTACTCACTGCGAATAATATCATTACGCTGATCCTGGTGAATATCAGGCAGTTGCTCAATCGGAGTGATCGGGCCGGTATACGTATTGCGGGAGTCCAGATTCAACGTAGCGTCGTTCGTATTCACTTCATACGTAGCACTGGCCGCGAAACTACGCCCTTTCTTGCTCCGCATTTTATGCCGGTAAATCACCGAATTGGACGTAGCAAACTGGCGCTGGGTGCTATTATTCACGCTTTCATTGTTCGTAGAAGCGCCGTTGCTGCGGGTCAGTTGCTGGTTTCGGAAAAGATAAGCATTACCGGTACCGTAGCGGCTATTATTAATGAACAGCAATGAATTAAGCGAATCTATTTCTTTCTCATACCGCAGGCTAACCCGATGATTTCCGTTGAAATTTATCTGACTGCTGTTTTCAAGGGTCGTGTAGATATCCTGCGGTAACGTATTGTCGCGCTTGCGTTGGGCATCCAGCTCAATTCGGGTCTGATTATAATAGTAGCTTCCACTCCATTTCTTCTGTTTCGTATCGTAATTGTAGTTGATGCCACCAGCCGCATTGTTCGAAAAACCGACCCCCTGCCGCCCAGTCACCGGAATACCCAGGCCTTCGTCGCCACTATCCGAAAAATAGAAAAAGTTTCCACTGAAGCCAAAGTCAGCATTCTGATTGGCGTTGTAGGCATTACTACCCCTAAAATCCTGATAATCATCACGCGACAGGCCCTGCTGGTTTGTGTTGTTTCCCAGGCCCACCAGCGAAAACTGATGCTTGGCGTTGAATTTGTTATAACTGGCTTTAATTTCGGCCCGGGGCGATACGTTGTTGGAAGCCGGGCCAGCCGCTGCCGCTACCTTACCGAAACCACCTTTTTTGAATTCTTCTTTCAGCTCCAGATTAACGGTTTTCTCTTTCTTGCCGTCATCAATACCCGTCATCTTAGCCTGTTCCGTCTTGTCATTAAAGACCTGTACTTTTGTAATGGCCTCTGCCTGAAGGTTTTTAGTAGCCTGCTTCGGATCGTTTCCAAAGAAGTTCTTACCATCGACAGTCACCCGCTTTACGTCCTGTCCCTGCGCCTTAATGTTACCATCCTGATCGACCTGAACACCGGGCAGCTTACGTAGTAAATCTTCAACAGTCGAACCGGGCGGCACCTTAAATGAACTGGCATTATACTCAATCGTATCGCCTTTGATCGTTAGTGGTGCTTTCGCCGTTTTCACAACAACTTCGAACAACTCCTTCGTAATCGGCTTCATTTTCAACGCGCCAAGGTCCATAACCGGTTCGCCCGATGGCTTAATAACCTGATTATACGGAATAAAGCCGACGAACGAAATTTTCAGAATGTAAGTACCGGTTTTAATATTCTTTAACGAAAAGGCGCCCGATGCATTGGTTCGGGTGAAGTTGACCAGCGACGAATCTTTTGGATTCAACAGCATCACGGTCGATTCGGCAAGTGGGACTGCCGACGTATCGACGGCACGCCCTTGCAGCGTAAAACGAGCTGGAGGTGGGGTTTGGGCATACAGCACCGCCGTCAGCAGACACAATACGGCCAGCAGGAAAAGCTTTTTCATGGAATGTTAGGAGTAAAGGAATAGGTAGTACTGGCAAAGCTAATCGGATAGAAGTAGCCTTGTTGATGCGTTAACGATTTTTAACTAAATTTATAGTAGACAATTTCGTAAACGGTCAACACCCTCACAATGAGTCACAACTACGGCCAAACGTTGCAAGCCTTATAAGCTAAGAGAAGAAAAAGAGGGAAATTCCATAAACGAAGCCGCCAGTTATTAGCCGTCAGCCATATTCGCGCGTCAGCCGCTACGGATTATTCTCCAATATCTCCCGAATGGCCCGTGCTTTCAGCAGACATTCCTCCCACTCCTCAGCGGGGTTGGAATCGTACGTAATGGCGCTACCAACCGAAAAAGATGCGTACCGACTTTGTGCATTGTAGAGCAGCGTTCGAATGACAACACTAAAATCAAAATTTCCATCGGGCGTTACGTAGCCAACCGCGCCCGAATACAAACCTCGCCGACTGACTTCCAATTCATCAATCAGCTCCATCGCCCGTATTTTTGGCGCCCCTGTCATGCTCCCCATCGGGAATGCACGCTCAACAGCCTGCGCCCAGCTCATATCCTCACGTAATGTTGCCGAGACAGTCGAAATCATTTGATAAACCTGCTGGAAGCCATAGATTCCAAATAGCTCATCTACCTTGATTGAACCGGTTATAGCACTTCGAGCCAGATCGTTACGTACCAGATCAACGATCATCAGATTTTCAGCACGCTCTTTTTCGGAGTTCAGCAATTGATTACGCAGATGCGCATCTTCCTCCTCATTGCTTCCTCTCCGGATGGTACCTTTTATGGGTTGCGATACAACAGTACGTCCTTCTTTTTTCAGGAACCGCTCTGGCGACGCACCTACAACGTACCGCTCCCCCAGTTTGAGGAAATTAGAAAACGGCATTGGCGACCGCTGACTAAGCGCCTGATACGTTGCTAACGGATTCAGTAGCAGGTTTTCAGCAAAAAATTCAATGCAGTAATTCAGCTCATACACATCGCCCTCCCGAATATGCTGCTGAATCCGTCGAACATTGGCCTGATATTCGTCAGACGTAACGCGGCACTGTACCATAGCAGGGAATGAATGAGTCACATCAGATTGGACGTCTGCTGTTAATTGCCGCATCAAATCATCTGTGTCGCCATAGCCCTTGACTTCTATAGCATCCGATTCAAAGTCAATAATCCATTCAGGCTCAACAAAATAGATATCCAGAAAACCTAATCGGTTTGGGTTTCGGCTACTCAATACCTCGAGCTGATTTTTTAAATCATATCCGAAATAGCCTACCAGAAACGACGGATGCTCGCTATGCGCTGCGTATAAATCCTGAAACGATTTATTTCCTGAAAACGGAATGACCCGTTTCGCTCCAACAAAAAGCCGGTTACGAAACGGGTCATTAGGGTAAGCGATACCGTTGTTATTCAGCGCAGCGACAAAGCCATTCTCGCCTGTCTGTTGATTGACGGCCCAGTTTAGCGCACGCCACCAAAACACTGAGACATCGTCAATGGCAATACGTACTACGTTCATACCTAGCGACGTACCAGACGCACGTCAACAGCAATGTCTTTACCTTCGGCGTTTTGCCCAAGAGTAAATTCTACTTCGTCATCAACCTGGAGTTCGTTGAAATCCGTGTCAATCAGACTCGTATAATGGAAAAACAAATTATTGGGCGGGTAATTGATAAACCCATATCCTGTTTTTAGATTACGAATCGTGCTGATTTTACGCCCTTCCGGATCGTCATCTTCTCCCGCGCCAATAATATTATAGTTAGGCTCGTCGATGAGCGGATAGTCGTCGTAGGAGTGCCCGTTAGCGAATCCGGTAGCATAATTATTTCCATTGGCAGCCGCGGCAAAGGCCGGACGGGGCTGCTGTTTGACAAACAGATTCTGAATTACCAGATCATTCCGACGGCTTCGATCATCAATGATTCCATGCATGGCCACCGGATACGAGACCTCTTCCAGCAAATCTTGCGACGTACGGGTTATTTGCTTTTCGCCCTGCTCATTCAGAAATTCAAAATCCCAGCTCAGCACCATAATGCGTGAACCCAGCGTGTTCAGTTTCCGAATAAGGGGAACGTAATCTCCATCCGACGTAATAAGGACTACTACGTCGAATTTTTTATACTGAGCCAGTTCAAAGGCTTCCAGCGCTAACCAGACATCAATACCTTTTTCCTGACGATAGCCTTGATACGTTTTTACGGGTAAGTAGTGCGTTACAACACCTTCCGACATCAATATATCGTCGAACAGACGATCATAAAATAATTGATTTCCGCGCTGATTAGCTTCGTGAGCATTCAGACGACCTCGAAAATAGTGGGCATCAACAATCTGGCACAACCGCTCATTAACCCCTTCCTCCTCAGCAACCTGCCTTTTTATAAAGGCGTGCAGACCCGAAATACTGATTCGGCTACGGCGTTCGTGTGAATAATTGTAATAGTTACTTACATGTAAAAAATAATTGCCGTCATAGAAAACCCCAATGCGGGTTAGCCTAGATGATGTCGCTGGCATGTTTTACTAAACAGTTTATAAATTGTATGTATAGGATAATTAGGATGCGTTCTTATTAGAGGAGGTTGTGTATGGATGCGTATCTACTGTAAAGCCGGTGATTAAGCCGTTTGTTTTATTGTATTACTAAAATATAAACTAAGTAATTGACTAGTTTTTATAAAAAAAGAGGAATGTAGACCTAAATTGTAGAAGCTGCTAGGCAGGTAATATATACTACTTACTGGTTAACAAACTACAACAACGTATACGGAAAATTACAAAAAAACCACTATAAAGAACTACTCTGCAAACATAACACTTTTTCATAAGCAATGTTCCCACAATGTATCTTTGTTGGCTCATTTATGCCATTATGCGAAAAATTTTGTTCATTGACCGCGACGGTACACTGATTATCGAGCCACAGCCCGATCAACAGGTCGATTCCTTAGCTAAACTTGATTACATCCCCGGGGCTATTTCTGCCATGCGGAAAATTGCCGAAGAAACGGATTACGACCTGGTGATGGTTACTAACCAGGATGGCCTCGGCACCAGCTCGTTTCCAGAAGAAACGTTCTGGCCTGCCCACAATAAGATGCTGGCAACGTTTGCAGGCGAAAATATCCATTTCTCTGCAGTTCACATTGACCGGCACTTTCCTCATGACAATTCTATAACCCGGAAGCCTGGCACTGGAATGCTGACGGACTACTTTAGCGACACCTATGATCTGGCTAATAGCTACGTTATTGGCGACCGACTCACTGACGTGCAGCTTGCCATTAACCTGGGCGCTAAAGCTATTCTGTTTTTACCCCCTAATGGTCTTTCTACCGTCCAGTATGCCGATGTGGATGGCCTTACCGAAGCGATGCAGCAGGCTATTGCTTTTAAAAGCGACAGCTGGCAGCAGATTTATGAATTTTTACGGCTTCCTCCCCGTACCGCTACGGTCGAACGTAACACCAGGGAAACTCAGATTCGGGTCGATCTAAACCTCGACGGACAAGGTCGGTCCAGCATGAAAACCGGACTCGGTTTTTTTGATCATATGCTCGATCAACTGGCTAAACATTCGGGAGCAGATCTGACCATCCAGGTCAACGGCGATTTGCATATTGACGAACATCATACCATTGAAGACACAGCGTTAGCCCTCGGCGA
>NZ_JBMDWV010000296.1:0-8581 GCF_048594605.1 Spirosoma sp. | reverse complement strand
TAAGAAATACAGCATGTGTGGCACGCGCGCTGCCGATGGCCTTGGCAATACGAGGAATAAAAATTGAAATAACGGCACAGGAGATACTAAACATTGCGAAGCAGAGCCCTCCCCACTTGGTACCTTCTTCAAAGCCTGCCTTGTTCGACACGGCATCGGGCGCATTGAACGCGTATTTGGCCGCAGCCAGCGACAAATATTGCCACATCAGTGGGAGACCGTACCAGGTGAAAAACTTTACCCACCAAAGCTGTTTCATCACGACAGGCATGGCCGAGAGCGAAGCCAGCACTTCTTTAAAAATAGGACGCATCAGCAGCAAATAGCTACCAACTGCTATGCCTACTCCCCAGATCAGACCTGTTACAAGACCGCCGATGCGGGCGGCAAAAAAGAAAGCTAACGTAGCGGCTCCCAGTGTCAGCGCCAGATGCCAGAACGAAATCGATCTTTTTTCTTCGTCGGTAAAAACGTGTTCTTCTTTGTAACTGTCGTTGATGGGCGGGTATTCTTTGGTTGTGCGGATTGTCCAGAGTACCGAGATCAGAATAGCCGCTGCCCCAATGTAAAACGGATAACGTACTGAATTCGGAATACCATTTGCCATTTGCTCGTCCGACATGACCATCGAAACTCCCAGAATGGGTAGCAGATAAGGCATCAAGTTGGCTAAAGTTTGGCCAAACCCAACCATAAACGACTGCACAGCAAAACCCGTAGGACGCTGTTTATCATTAAGCATGTCGCCAACGAAGGCCCGGAAAGGTTCCATCGCTGAGTTAAGACCTGCGTCAAGCATCCACATCAGCCCTGCTGCCATCCAGACGTACGACGAATTAGGCATGAATATCATTGCAACACTGCCCAGCAGGGCCCCCGCCAGGATAAAAGGCTTACGACGTCCCCAGCGTGGCGACCAGCTCCGGTCCGAAACAGCCCCAATAATGGGCTGAAGCAGCAGACCGGTTAAAGGTCCGGCAAGCCACAGCCCTGGAATAGATGCTTCGTCGGCACCCAGGTAGCGATAAATGGGACTCATGTTGGCCTGCTGAAGACCAAAGCCATACTGGATTCCCAAAAAACCGAAGCTCATGTTCCAGATTTGCCAGAAACTCAGATTAGGTTTTGTTGTTACCGGGGCTTTTTTTACATCTTCCGTTTGCATGAATAATTGTATCTTTAAAGAGTCGTCATAGGTTTACGCAATAGGTAACAATAATACGTAGCGATTTGCAGGATATGGAGATATTCTTGTCTTATTTTTTTGAAAAGACGTACTTTTGAGAATGTTTCCGAAAACGTGGCCAGCCGTACTTTTGATAGTAGCGGTTTTCTTATCTGTCTCCCAAACCGTCTTTGCCAGCATTACGGTCGACTCAACGCAGAAAGTTGTTGTGCGCTCTGTCACGCTCAAAGGAAATGATCGTACCCGCGACCGAATTATACTGAGAGAGATGTCGCTGCACGTTGGCGATTCTGTACAACTGGCCGACGTGCCGGAACGTGTAGCCTGGGACCAACGTAACATCAACAACACAACCCTATTTATTACCGTCGATACAGAAACACGTATCACGCCCGCCGACGACTCAACGCAGCTTGCCCAGCTTGATCTGACCGTTATTATGAAAGAGCGATGGTATCTGATCGCTTACCCGGTTTTTGATCTGGCCGATCGTAATTTCAATGAATGGTGGTATGATCGGGGCCGCGATTTCAGTCGCGTAATCTACGGAGGACGACTGAGCTACCGCAATATAACGGGGAATAATGACCGGCTGGGAGTAGCGGTTGAACTAGGGTTTCTGCAACGTACTGTTCTGTCTTATTCCATACCGTATATCGATAAAGCGCAGAAGATTGGGCTGCGCGTTGATTTGGCGTATCAGACGAACAAAGAAATTCCGTACCGGACCCAATTTGATAAATGGGTATTTGCCAAATCAGAAGATATACTCAGAACACGGGCATACGTAGCGGCTATCTTAACGCATCGGCGTGGATTGTATCATTACCATACGCTCGACGTTCGCTATACCCGAAACACGATAGCCGATACCATCGCACGACTTAATCCGGATTATTTTCTGGAAAGTCGCACCCGGCAGCAATTCGCGTCTATGAGTTACAACTACCGCTACGACCGGCGCGATAACGTAGTGTACCCATTACGGGGTACTTTACTCTCCGGCGGGGTGAGCGTATCGGGCCTTTTACCCAGCGACGATTTTCACTTCCTGGATTTAGCAGCGTCCGCTACGCGATACTGGCCATTAGGCGGTCGATTTTATGGAGCCGGTAACCTACGCGCCCGCGTAACATGGCCGACGAACCAGCCTTATTTTAGTTTACGGGGTTTAGGAAGTTCCAGCGATATGGTACGTGGTTACGAACTGTACGTAATTGATGGGCAGCGAACGGCTATCTGGCGTAACAGTCTTCGCTATCAGTTAGTTGATACGCGCAAGCAGCTTAAATGGCTCCACATTCGTCAGTTCAACACTGTACCCATTTCAATTTACCTGACCGGCTTTGCTGATGCCGGATACGTTAGCAGTACAGTGGCTGAACAATATCAAAGTCAGTTAGCGAATCGCCTGCTTCTTGGTACGGGCATGAGTCTCGATCTTGTTACGTTCTATAACCTGGTAATGCGTTTTAGTGGCACCATCAACGCCCAGGGGAAAACGGGATTCTTCTTCAATCTGGCACAGGAACTGTAACTCGTTCCATTCATCAATTTCTCTGCACAATCCGGCCGTTACGTAACCAATCATCCAAATTCTGATAAGCGTAGCCCCGCAACGCTATACATTTGTCGAGTCATTCAGACAAATCATCTGCTACGCCCATGTAGGCCTATCGTTTTCATTCTCTGTGTTTTAACAAGTTAGAATACTTGTTATGCTTTGCTTCACACGTTTATTTTCTTAACCATTTAACCTTGTTTCATTCATGGAATTTTTACCGCTTGTGTCGACCTGGGGCTGGGTTGTCCTGCTCGTTCTTGCTGTAGTGCTTTATAAACTGGTACTACGTTTTTTATTCGGGATGGTGATTGTTCCCGAAGACCGTATTGGTTTAATTACTAAAAAATATGTGCTTGTCGGTACAGACCGGGGATTACCTGATGGACGTATCGTTGCAACCAAAGGAGAGGCTGGTTATCAGGCGCAAACGCTGGCGCCGGGTTTGTACTGGTGGATGTGGCCATGGCAATATGGTATTACGATGCAGCCGTTCACGGTTATACCAGAAGGTAAAATTGGCCTTATTTTATCGAATGATGGGATTGAACTACCAACGGGTAATATTTTGGCCCGGCGAGTTGATTGTGACAATTTTCAGGATACCGAACGTTTCCTGACGAGTGGTGGACAGAAAGGTCGGCAAACAGCTGTATTGACCCCCGGTACGTATCGCATCAATACGTATGCTTTTACGGTGACTATTGCCGATATGACCGTGATAAAGGAGAACATGGTCGGTATTATTACTACGCTCGATGGGGCGCCCTTACAACCGGGCCAGATTGCCGGCAAGAACGTAGAAGGGCATAACAACTTCCAGAATATCGATTTCTTCTTGCAAAATGGAGGGAATCGGGGATTACAACCACAGGTGGTGCTTGCGGGCTCATATTACATCAATCCGTGGGCCGTTCAGATTGAAGAAATCCGGATGACTGAAGTGCCGATTGGCCATGTTGGCGTCGTGATTTCCTACATTGGTGAAGATGGAGAGGACATTACGGGCGATACGTTCAAACATGGGAATATTGTCCGACGCGGTTTCCGGGGTGTCTGGATGGAGCCGCTGGGACCGGGCAAGTATCCGATCAATACGTATACAATGAAAGTGGAAGGTGTACCCACTACCAACCTTGTACTGAACTGGGCCAATGCGCGCTCTGAATCGCATGATCTGGACCGGAATCTATCGACCATTACCGTTCGCTCGAAAGACGGTTTCCCGTTCAATCTCGACGTAGCGCAGATTATCCATATTCCATCGGCAGAAGCGCCAAAAGTGATTGCCCGGTTTGGTAGCATGAACAATCTGGTATCGCAGGTGCTGGAGCCAACCATCGGTAACTATTTCCGCAACTCAGCCCAGGACTCCGACGTCATTGCCTTCCTAAGTACGCGGAAAGAACGTCAGGAAGCTGCCCGCGAACATATCCGGCAGGTATTGGAAGTCTATAACGTGAATGCGGTTGATACGTTGATCGGCGACATCGTACCACCCGATAGTCTGATGAAAACGCTGACCGATCGGAAGATTGCGCAGGAAGAAGAAAAAACGTATGAAACGCAGCGGATGGCGCAGGAAAAACGACAGGGAATGGAACGCGAAACGGCATTGGCTGATATTCAGCGCGAAGTCGTGAAAGCGCAGCAAAGCGTTGAAATTGCGCAACGTACCGCCGATGCGTCCGTAAAAAAATCAGAAGGTGAAGCCCGTAGTCTGAAATTGCAGGTAGCCGCTGAATCGGAAGCCACCAAGGTCAGAGCTGAGGCTAATGCGGAAGCGCGTCGTCGTCAGGCGGCAGCAGATGCAGAAGCGACAAAACTGACCGCCGATGCCGAAGCGGAACGTATCGCCAAAACCGGTACGGCTGAAGCCGAAAAAATTCTGGCTATTGGTCGCTCAACTGCCGAAGCGTACGAACTGCAGGTGCGCGCAATGGGCGACGAAAACTTTACCCGCTTCAAAATCACCGAGGAGATTGGTAAAGGCCAGATTCGCGTTATTCCCGACATCATCATTAACGGCGCAGGCAATGGTTCGGACGGATCGCTGAACGGACTGATGGGTTTACAGCTTCTGGAACAGATTGAGGAGCGTAAAACAGGCAAAGCCACTAAAATTGTGGACGTTATTAAAGCACCGGAAAAGTCTAAAGAAAATTAAAAATGTGTTAAAAAGGCCACGGTGCGCACCGTGGCCTTTTTTTGTTTTGCCTACCTTTGGCGTTCCCATCACACCTGGCCAGTAGTTTCAGACTTATACAACCAACATGGCTAAAGCTACCTTAAATCCAGGGCCTTCCGAGCGAACTCCGTCGCCATTGATAGGCCTCCTGAAGCCTTATTCCAGAATGATTTTGCTGCTATTACTGCTGGCGCTGATCAGTAATGGAATCAGCCTGGTGGTGCCTATTCTCATTTCACGTAGTATTGACGCCTACGGCGCCGGGCAATTTGTACTAAAAACTACGGTAATTGAATTTCTGGCGGTAGCTTTCTCCATTTTCGTTTTTTCGTATCTGCAAAGTGTTGTCCAGACGTATGCTTCTGAACAGGTGGCGCGGGATTTACGCACAAAACTGGCCGGTAAAATCTCGCGCCAGAGTTTTGCGTACATCCAGCAGGCGAACCCATCCAAACTACTGACAAACCTCACGTCGGATATTGATTCGGTTAAGACATTTGTTGCGCAGGGTATCGTGTCGATTGCTTCGTCGTTGTGCCTCATTATCGGAACCAGCATTTTGCTGATTAGCATCAACTGGAAACTGGCTTTAGCCGTATTGGCGATTGTTCCTATTATTGGCATTACGTTCTACCTGGTGCTGAAGAAAGTAAGGGTACTGTTTATCAAAAGCCGGGAAGTAATCGACTGGCTCAATAAAGTCATCAACGAGAGCATTCTTGGATCGGCACTGATTCGGGTTATCAACTCGCAACAGCTTGAATACGATAAATTTCTGGCAGCAAACAGCAATGCCAAAGATTTGGGAATCGGAATTTTGCGCCTGTTCGCAGCGCTTATCCCGGTCATTTCGTTCACGGCCAACATGGCGGGATTAACTATTCTGCTGTTGGGCGGGCATTTTGTTATTTCGGGCAGTATGTCGCTGGGCGATTTTGCGGCTTTCAATAGTTACCTGTCCCTGCTGATTTTTCCGATCATCATAATCGGATTTATGAGCAACGTAATTGCTCAGGCATCGGCTTCATACCAACGAGTGGATGAGGTGCTGCAAGCCCCTGAAGTTTCCAGATCAGGCACCCTCAATGCTACGTTAAAAGGCGATGTTGCGCTTGAGAACGTATCCGTTTATTATGGCGAGAAAGCTGTTTTGAAAGACGTTACGTTTGCCGTTCAGGCAGGTACGCGTACGGCTATTGTTGGGCCAACGGCTGCCGGGAAAAGTCAGCTTTTGTTTTTACTGACTGGACTGATTAATGCTACGTCGGGGAAGGTGACGTACGACGGCCGGACGATTGACGAGTACGACGAGGAAGCCTTTCATCACCAGGTGGGCTTTGTGTTTCAGGACAGTATTATTTTTAACCTGAGTCTCCGCGAAAACATTGCTTTCAACGAAACCGTAACGGACGAATTACTGGAAAAAGCCATTGCAACCGCAGAATTACAGCATTTTATTGATACGTTGCCCGACAAACTACAGACGGTTGTTTCAGAGCGGGGGAGTAGTTTGTCCGGTGGTCAGAAACAACGGATTATGCTTGCCCGCGCTCTGGCGCTCAATCCTAACGTATTGTTACTGGACGATTTTACGGCCCGCGTCGATACGCAAACGGAGCAAAAGATTCTGGCAAACGTACAGCAGAACTATCCCGGCATGACGCTGATTTCGGTGACGCAGAAAATTGCTCCTGTAGAGGATTATGAGCAAATTATTCTGCTCATGGAGGGTGAAATTATCGCCAAAGGGACGCACCCGGAGTTAATGGCAGTTAGCCCCGAGTACGTCCAGATTTATCAATCCCAACGTAGCACCAATCAGTATGAACTACGATCTTAATCAGTTTGTCGGGCAGAAGGAAGAAAAAAACGCAACCTACAAAGCTCTTCGTAAACTCCTGACATTGATTAAGGACGAGCGTAGAACGCTGATACTTGCCTTTTTAGCCCTCCTGGTCAATTCAAGTCTCAACATGCTGAGTCCCATGTTGGTTGGTCGCGCCGTGGATCAATATATTCAAACGAAACAATATGAAGGATTGCTCGTGTATGGGGGTGTTTTGCTGAGCATGTACGTAGTAACTTTTGGAACGAATTACCTGCAAACGAGACTGATGGGCGAGGTGGGGCAGCGTACGTTGTTCAGACTTCGGAATGCGGTATTCAACAAACTGCAGGAATTGCCCGTCGCATTCTTTAACCAGAACAAGGCTGGTGATCTGATTTCCCGGATTAACAACGATACCGATAAGCTGAATCAGTTCTTTTCGCAGTCGCTGATGCAGTTTGTGGGCAGCATATTTACGATGGTAGGGGCGGGGATTTTCTTACTCTCCATTAACTTGCCTCTTGGAGCAGCCGCGTTAGCGCCCGCCGTTCTTATCTGGATTTTCACGAAAATAACGTCGGCCTGGGTAAAGGAAAAGAACGCTAAAAACCTGAGAAGCGTGGGCAATATGAGCGCTGAAATTCAGGAGAGTCTCAATAACTTCAAAGTGATCATTGCCTTTAATCGGCGCGATTATTTTCGAAAACGCTTTGATGAGGCTAATCAGCAAAACTATCAAACGGCCGTCGGGGCCGGACTGGCTAACAACATATTTATGCCGGTGTATAGCCTGGCCGCCAGTTTTGGCCAGCTGATTGTGCTGACATATGGTATTTACCTGATCTCGACAGGCCATTTTACGGTTGGGTTACTGATTAGCTTCCTATCGTACGTAATGAATTTCTATAATCCACTACGTCAACTCGCTACGTTGTGGGCCAATTTTCAGGTCGCGCTGGCTGGCTGGGATCGCATCTCACACATGCTGGCTTTACAAACAGATTTGCAGACAATTGAAAATCCATTGATGCTGCCCACTATGTCGTTATTGTCGTTTCAGAACGTATCGTTCAGCTACCCGAATGGCCATGAAGTGCTGCATAACATTAACTTTAGCTTAGAACGAGGCAAAACCTATGCGCTGGTAGGCCCAACGGGGGGTGGTAAAACCACTACGGCATCACTGATTGCCCGCTTATATGACCCAACGAGCGGTACTGTATTGCTGGACGGGAAAGACATTCGGGCGTATAGTGCCGAAGAACGTACCAGTAAAATTGGTTTCATTTTGCAGGAACCCTTCCTGTTTACGGGCACTGTTCGTGAGAATATTCTGTACGGAAACGAAACGTATCAACGCTACTCCAACGAACAACTCATTGAGGTCATTCGGGAAGCGAATCTGGAAGCGTTGCTGGAGCGTTTCGACAGTGGCCTTGAGACAAAGGTTCAGACGACAGGTGATATGATCAGCCTGGGACAGAGGCAATTGATTGCGTTTATACGGGCGGTACTACGTAGTCCGGAGCTGCTCATTCTGGATGAAGCAACGGCGAATATTGACACGATTACCGAACAACTTCTGGAAGAAATTTTACAGAAACTGCCCAAAACGACAACCCGTATCATTATTGCCCACCGGTTGAATACCATCGAAACCGCCGACGAAATCTTCTTTATTAATTCCGGACAAGTTACGCGAGCGGGTTCACTCAACGACGCGGTCGATATGCTTTTGCACGGAAAGCGAGTGAGCTAAAATGGAAACGGTGCTCAGGAAGAGAAGTGTAATCACTCTTCCTAAGCACCGTTTGGTAA
>NZ_JBMDWV010000295.1:0-6863 GCF_048594605.1 Spirosoma sp. | reverse complement strand
TTTCTGCCGATCTACTAATTGTTGATGACTCGTTTGTTTTAGCTGAAACCGATTGTATACTAATCCTAAAAGGATTATCAACATGACTGCTCCGGCAATGATAAAATTGCGGGTTGTTTGAGCTTTTTGTAGGGCTATTTCTTTAAGTCTTGCCTGCTGATTTAGTTGAATAATTTTCTGCTTACTTTCCCTGGTTTGATACTGAACTTCGAACAAAGCGGTACGTTGCTTGGTCGTTTCACTGATTAGGGAGTCGTTAATTGCCTTGTAACGTTGATAATGGATGATTGCCGATTTGTAAACGGCTTGAGCTGAGTCCAGCTTAAACCACCATAAATGATTAACCGCTAATTTTTTTGCATAATGTGCTGTCAGGCTTAACTGTTCATTCCGATTGAGGTGTCGTCGCGCGCTTTCATACTGTCCGCTCTGGATATAAAAGGGAATCAGCACGGCATAAATGTAAGAATGGTAATCCTTGCCGAGATTTCCCTTGAGCATTGCCTCCAACTGGTTACTGTAGGATTTAGCCCGTGTATAATCATGCTTCAGTTTACTGTAATAATTCACATAGCAGGTCGCCATAGCCAATTGGCAATCAATATCTTTTTTCGTATTAGGGAGTTTCTGGATAACTCTTTCCAAATGATCCACAGCATCCTGGATTCTAAGCGTGCTGAGGGCTTTTGCATCACAACTAGTAAGAATGGCACTGATCGTTGTCCCCAAAAGAATGATTGTGTTCGGCCTGTATTGTTTTTGAGCGGCTCGCAAGGATTTGTGAAAATAGATTAGCGCCTTATCAGGTTGATTGAGTTCGTAATAGGTGATTCCCAGACGACTATACACTTTTGCCAGTTTATTAGTATCTCTGGCAGCCTCAACGGTTTGTAAGGCCAAAAGGCCATAGTTCAAACCAGCTTCATAGTCACCCATTTTGCTGTAAACAAACCCTAGTAAATCATAAAGCTCCTGTAGTTTAGTATACCCAATGGAACGATACAATTTGAGGGCCATGTGTAAATCCTGAAGTGCTTTCAGATTATGACTTTGCAACTGATAAAGGTCTCCCCGGTATTTTAAGGCTTCCGCAAGCTTTAATGTATTTGTTGCTCGACTCAGTAAGGGAATCGCTCGTTCATAAAGTTGAATTTGAACCGATAAATCCCGATCAGATACCGAGTAAAACAAGGCCTGATCCATATACACATCCGCAAGGTCTTCTGCATGTCCATATCGGTTAAGCACTTGTTTCGCTTTCTCCGTTAATCGCCAGGCTTGCTGTTTATAACTGCGCTCACGTAATGCTTCAGCCGCGAGCAGGTAACTCAATCCTTTCCCTCGATGATACGTTACCTTGTGACTAAGTGCATAGGCACGTAAGCTTAGTTGATAGGCAGTATCTAAATCCCTCGCCAATTCTCCCGATTTCATGACAAATGCATGTCCTAAAGCCAGTAGGAATCCAACTCGACTAATATCATTCGTGCTTTTTTGGAGCTGAACACGAAGACTGTCTATGTATTTAGGTGATGGAGGTGTTGCCCAGAGTGAAGGTGCCCAGACAACAAAAAAAAGGATTCCATGAATTCGGAGAAAAAAAGATAGCCGCCCCATATCGGTTCTCTTTACAACTTAGCTACCAAATTTCTTCCAGTCTTTCAGACAATAGTCTAAAATGGCCCGCATTACCTGTGAACTGACGAATAACTAAATCCTGAAACTAATGGCCAAATCTCAGTGAAGTGAGAAGTGTATCATATTCATTGATAGTTAATACAGGAAAATTGAATCTAGAGTAGGTAGGGCGGGCAAAACAGAATTACCAGGCATTAGCCAGGCAGAAACAATCGCTCCAATGAATTGGAGTTATATAGACAAACCCTCCAATTCATTGGAGAGCTTAATGGGGTCGTCTGGCCTAAAATTCAGTGATATAGACGAAAAATGGCCAATAAACACAGGTTTCTATTCGATTTTCCTTCTTTAAGATCTCTCCGATAGTTTGGCATGCTTTTCGGAATACACGGAATGAATCTGTTTGCCGAGATGCAATTGCCACCATGTGCATCTTACTCAACTGCTTGAATAAGGACTTGATTTTCCACCTTAGATTGGTCTCTATGAGCACATATCAACCAGGTTACTTCACGAGTTGTGAATTGCTGAATATCACCGAGTTCGGTGATATTACCACTTCCCAAAGCCGAATAGCCCGGCAAATTATCAGCGCTAGTATTGCACCGTTCTCAGAACAAATTGAGTATCGATATCGATATTTCCCAGATTTGAAAAAAACAGAATCTCTATTAGCTGCAATCGCCCTAGAAGCGGCTAGAAAGCAACATAAGTTTCAACTGATGTATAATGCATTATTATCCCTGCCGACAATCAATACCTTGACCTTACTAAAACTGGCATCCACACTTGAACTAATACAGCATAAGTTCATCCCTGACCTGCTATGTGATCACATTCATACAATTATCAAGTCTGATTGGTTGGAGGGAACTAATCTATGTCTGACCCAAGCTCCAGCTCTTTTTGTGAATGGGCATCGGTTTCATGGGAAATTTACAAATGCAAAGCTCAATCCATTTGTAAGTTTTCATCTTGAACAGTCCAGAAAATCATCATTCGTAACTAACAACTGATCTTGCCGTAGCCTTCTGGTTTCTGGGATTATCCTTGATGGATAGATTACGTATATAGATATTCGTTATATCTAAAATACTTGTTCTATGCATCAATAATATTGGTGCATAGAACGATTGGCGCGAGTTTAATTAAGTAAAAGAATAACGGCATCTGACAAGTAGGCTCAGTACTTAATGCTTGATAAACTAAGTATCCAAGTTTGCCATTTTTCCGAGTAGACGTTAGTCTACGGTTGCCAACTACGCTGTTTCAATTATAAACGACATGCCAACTAGTCATGTCACGATTCCCCTTGCTTTTCAAATTGTTTCACCTTTTAATGTTGTGACTTATGAACACAATCGAAGTGGTTAATCATGTACAACCAGTACCTGTAAACGATGACCCAAATCTTTCCATTGGTGTCAAAACCTTTTTGAATGTCCTGAATAGTAGTGGAGGCCCACCACTTGAACAATTACCCCCTTTACAGGCAAGGGCAGTTTTGGAAAACGCCCAAGCGTCCGTTTCTGTCGATTTATCAGGAATTTACCTTTCTCAGAAAACTATTGAGGTTGATGGGTACACGATCGATTTAGATGTCATGCGTCCGACAGGTGTACCGGGATTATTACCAGTATTTATTTTTATTCACGGTGGGGGGTGGGTCCTTGGCGATTTTCCAACGCATAAACGAATGGTTCGTGATCTCGTTGTTTTATCGGGTTTTGCGGCCGTGTTTATCAACTACACACGTACGCCTGATGCCCCTTTTCCACGCGCTATAAATGAAATCTTTGCTGTAACAAAGTGGGTTGCCGATAACGGCCATGAGATTGGCGTTGATGGTAAAAACCTAGCGGTAGTAGGCAATAGTGTTGGTGGAAACATGACGGCTATAACTGCCTTAAAGGCTAAAATGAATGGTGGTCCACATATCAAGCTGTTAATTATGATGTGGCCTATTGTAGACGCTAATTTTGAAACAGAATCCTATTTGCAATATGGTCAGGATCGATTTTTAACAACGCCCCTTATGAAGTGGATGTACGATATGTACATACCCGATCCGAAGGAAAGAAAACAGATTTATGCTTCACCATTGCAGGCAACCGTTGAACAGTTAACAGGGCTCCCTCCTACGCTTATTCAAGTTGCCGAGAATGATGTGTTACGTGATGAAGGGGAAGCGTTTGGTCGCAAGCTGGATGAAGCTGGTGTACCGGTTACCACAATCCGATACGATGGTGTAATTCATGATTTTGGTCTACTCAATGGTCTGGCCGAATTGGCTCCGGTAAAGTCATTGTTTGTTCACGCAGCTGCTGAGTTGAAAAAATATCTTGGCTAATGTTCCTAACGCCCAGACAGTAGATAATTTTACAATCATCTACTGTCTGGATATGTATAATCGTGTAAAGTCTGCACTGAAGAGACGTATTGTATTATTTCCTTTTTGAGTTTAGATGCACTCTTTATCCTTTAAGAACTAACTAAAGCTTTACATAGTCTGAAAATTTTTGTACTCCTAGCATTACTGTAGCCATAATATAGCTGTCACTGCTACGAAAATTTAGGTTTATCCATAAAACTGGAGATGTACATTTTTGCAGATTGTAAATAACTAGTATAAACTGAGCAATTCGCATTATTTAAGGGTTTTGTCGACCCAAATCGTATTGGTACAACCTTTGAGTAGAGTCCTATTAAAACCTTCGATCATTGACTTCAAAGGGCATGAGCAATACATAAAGTATGATTGAAAATGGAGCTTCTACCAGCAACTTCAATCAGTATATGTCAATTCCGAATAATGTTTAATTAATGCGTATTATGAAAATTGTAATTATTGGCGGCACTGGTTTGATCGGATCAAATGTGAGCGAAAAACTGCGGCTGTTGGGGCATGAGGTAATCGTAGCATCTCCTTCTACCGGTATCAATGCAATGACTGGTGAAGGGCTCACGAACGCATTGCAAGGCGCTGAAGTGGTTATTGATCTTTCTAACTCAGCCTCTCCCGAGGAAAATACCGCAATCAATTTCTTCCGAATCGCCGGCAGGAACCTAGCTGCTGCGGAAAAAGCGGCCGGTGTCAAACACCACCTCCTACTATCGATCGTAGGAACAGATCAGGTACAATACATCGGCTACCTGCGCGCCAAAAAAGAGCAGGAGGATATCATCAAGGCGTCAGGCATTCCTTACACGGTCATCCGCGCTACGCAGTTCCACGAGCATGTCACGACTATTATTACCGTACAATCCGATGAAGAACACATTCATGTTTCCACTGTAGATTACCAGCCGATTGCCGCAGAAGACGTGGCAGCATTAGTTACCCAATTCGCCTTGGAACCTCCCAAAAACAACACGGTGGAAATTGCAGGTCCCGAGCGCGCACCGATGAACGAGTTCGTTACCCGATACCTCTCAGTTAAAGGAAGTGACAAGTCAGTTAAAGTCAATGAACAGGATAAATATATGTTCTTTGACATCCCGAAATCCCTTCTGGTGCCACAGGGTGATTTTTATTCTGGCGCAATCCGGTTCGAAGACTGGATAAATGAATAAGTTAAACTATCACTTCCCATTTTGAAATCATGAAAATTGTAATTATAGGTGGTACTGGAATGATCGGTTCGAAGTTAACAGCAAAACTTCATTCACTTGGCTTTGATGCCATTGCCGCTGCCCCAGAAACTGGCGTTAATACTGTGACAGGTGAAGGCCTTGCTACTGCTCTTGAAAGGGCACAAGTTGTAGTCGATGTATCAAATAATCCTTCTTTTGAGGTTGGTGTCGCTCAAAACTTTTTTGAAACATCAGGCCGGAATTTGCAGGCTGCAGAATCGGTTGCAGGGGTTCGGCATCACATTTTGCTCACTATTGTGGGTACTGAGAGAATGCCAGACAATATATATTATCGGGCAAAGGTGGCACAGGAAAATATTGTTAAATCTGGCTCAATTCCATTTACCATTTTACATGCTACGCAATTCTTTGAGTTCGCTAGCTCATTCTTATATACGAGTAATAAAGACCAATCAATCCCACTACCTCCTGCTCTAATGCAGCCAATAGCGGCCGACGATGTAGTGGCAACACTGGCGGATTTGGCGGTAAGCGAACCTTTGAATGCAGCCATTGAAGTAGCGGGACCAGAGAAAATACCAATGGATGAATTTGTAAGACTTTATTTGAACGCAATTGGTGATTCTCATCAAGTTATTACTGACGAGTCTGCCGGTTTTTTTGGAACAATCGTCAATGATTCCTCCTTAACTCCAGGTGATAACCCTCGAATCGGTCACATACTATACGAAGACTGGCTGAGAACAACGACGCAGTCTCAGCAGTCGAGCGCTATTCACTAAATTTAAGCCCTTGTGTTTTCTTAATAGTGATTCCTAGGATTGTCAATCCAGCTTTATAAGTGCCTAATTACTTGAGTACATTGGAATCTGGATGACTAGGTTCTCGTAAATCTGATTCTATATAAAACCCTGCTACTTGATCTAATAGCAGGGTTTTGTAGTTTATAATGAATGGCTGCTGGTAGACAATTCTTACAAGAATTGTCCTTCTGTAAATGTTAAACAGAGTTGAACACCTTGCTCTTGCTTAATCGTCAAAGTGCCTTCAATTTGTTCACTCAAGCCACGTATCAGACTCATTCCAAGCGTCCTGATTTGGGTTGGGTCAATATCGTCAGGAAACCCGATACCATCATCCCAGATAATTAGTTGATAGTGGCTACTCCTCAATTGACTAAACTTTACACCTATAGAACCTGATCTGCTATCAGGGAAAGCATATTTAAGCGAGTTTGTGACCGCTTCATTCAAAATCAATCCAAGGGGTATAGCCAATGTGACATCTAATTCTACCGGATCGATCTCAATACGTTTCTGAATAGTAGTTCCCCGATTGTAGGTCACCAGTAAATAGTTAACAATCTCCTGAATGTAATTTCCCATCGAAATACTGGACAACCGGTCCGATTGATACAGCTTCTGATGGATTAATGCCATAGCGTGTACTCGATTCTGGCTCTCAAGGATGGCCGTTAAAGCAGCTTTATCTGTTAAATAACTAGCCTGAGAATTTAATAGGCTAGTGATGATTTGAAGGTTATTTTTCACCCGATGGTGAATTTCACGCAGCATCCATTCCCGTTCATCCAGCAAATGATCTTTTTCTTGGATCAGTTGCTCTTTGTCGGT
>NZ_JBMDWV010000294.1:0-29475 GCF_048594605.1 Spirosoma sp. | reverse complement strand
TAGTGTAATGGTTCTGGTATCATAGCTGAAATATTGAAGCCCTTGATCAACAGACTTATAACTGCCCAGGCTGCCGCCAATATACCATTGGGTAGGTCCGTTAGAATCATTAAAATAAAACTCATCGGCAGTAGGGTGCGTGTTTGCATTGGTTACTGTGACAATGATCGATCCGGCAGGTTTTCCGAAACTGGAACTTATATCTGCTGTCAAATTCAGCCCCATTCTGTTCATGGGGGAGGCAAAGCCAAACTGTGAAGGCCTTATAAAGCTAAACCCGCCTGGGTACACGGCAGCCAGGTTGGCAAAGTTATTAAGGGCGCATTCGTTAACATCGGTTATGCCGTCATTGTCATCGTCCAGATCAACCCGGTCTGGATAGCTATCATTGTCCGAATCGAGTAGATCGAAGGGGATTACGTAGGTAGCATTGTCCGATTTCGAATTTGCTATATCCGTTACGTAATACGTGAACAGGTCCTGCTCTTGACCTAAAGCCGAAGCGTTTGGCAGGTAAGCAAGGGTAGCAAACTGAGCGGGCGTTAAGGAGCTGACATCGGCAAGGCTACTAACAGCAGTTGACCCTAAATACAGCGTACCATGCTTGGGCAATGTACTAATCGTATAATTACCCAGACTCGGTCCGCCAGGGTCAGTACCCGATAAAATGGAACCACCTCCCTTAGTGAATGCGGAGCCGGTATTGACCGCTAAGGGTGTGGGGCTGGTAGCGGTATTGTCGAACAGGCTGTTCATTTTGTTGTCGGCAAAAGGTCTTTCCTGTATGCCAAATAGGATTCCTGTAACAGGGCTGGTAGCCACCGTTATAGGATTGGTTTTTCCGTCAACGACAGCATCCGCAACTGCGCTTGGCAGCACAGATTCTCCGGTTCGGGTCCAACTGGTTTCTAATAGTGAGAAAGGGGCTGGGTCTCCTGAAAAAACCCGAATATTGTCTGTGTTCATCATTAAATAATAGGTTCCGGCAGGAGCAGAAGCAAAGAAGAATGAACCGTCTGGGTTAACGACTGCCGATGCAGTTAACGTATCCTCCGGAATCTTTATGAGATAAACCACCAAACGATCATTAGGAAGGCTAAACGGGATTGCAGTATTTGTAATGGTGGTACCTCCATCTGGGTCGTTATAGACATGTCCTGATATGGAACTTTGAGCAAATAAGTGAGCTACGCTCAGCGTGAGAGAAAAGAGAACCAGAAGTAGCTGTTTTTTCATGAAAAATTGGTTTGAAATAGTCAAATTCATCAGGTAAGTATCTTGCAGAATTAAGAATACGTGATACTTATTTATCGTCGGCTTGATTATTATTAATTTATTATATGATAATATATTAATAATATATACAAAAAAAGAGTCTAATCTATTGATAGAATTGCCGATCAGGCACTATCAATAGATTAGACTCTTTTTTTGTATGTGGTTACGTCTTTTGTTTAGCTACGTTCCGGACGTAGTGAACGTACTGCCGCACCAGCCTGCCACATTTCTGATTCGCGCAGTTCAGCCAGCTCAACTTCCAGTTTTTCGCGGTAGTCAGGCTGTGAGTTCCGGGTAATGCTGATTTCGGCCTGCTCCTGATTTTTAACGGAGTTATACAATTGCTCGAAAACTGGCTTGGTTGCGTCCCGGAAAGGCTTCCACCAGTCGAGCGCACCACGCTGAGCAGTGGTTGAGCAGTTGGCGTACATCCAGTCCATGCCGTTTTCAGCAACCAGCGGCATCAGCGACTGGGTCAGCTCTTCTACGGTTTCGTTGAAGGCTTCAGAAGGACTGTGGCCGTTGGCACGTAGCACTTCGTACTGAGCAGCGAAAATACCCTGAATAGCTCCCATCAACGTACCACGCTCACCGGTTAAATCAGACGTTACTTCTTTGTAAAAATCGGTTTCGAAGAGATAGCCCGAACCCACACCGATACCCATCGCAATGGCTTTGGTACGTGCGTTGCCGCTGGCATCCTGATAAATCGCGAACGATGAGTTCAGACCTTTGCCTTCAACGAACAGGCGACGTAGCGAAGTACCCGATCCTTTCGGAGCTACCAGGAAGACGTCCACATCGGCTGGGGGAATGATACCCGTTTTTTCCTGATACGTAACACCGAATCCGTGCGAGAAATACAGTGATTTGCCCGGGGTAAGGTATTTTTTTACTGTTGGCCAGAGTTCGATCTGGGCGGCATCGGAGAGAAGGAAGCAGATAATTGTACCTTTTTCCAGAGCTTCTTCGATTTCAAATAGTGTTTCGCCCGGCACCCAGCCATCTGCAACAGCTTTGTCGTAGGTTTTGCCTTTACGTTGTCCGACTATAACATTGAAACCGTTGTCGCGCATGTTTAGCGACTGACCAGGACCCTGAACGCCATAGCCGATTACAGCAATAACTTCATTTGCCAGTACTTCACGTGCTTTTTCCAGCGGAAACTCTTCCCGCGTCACGACTTGCTCTTCAACTCCTCCGAAATTAATCGTTGCCATTGTTTAATTGGTTTTGTACTCTGTATTTAAGGTTACTACTTGGTTACACAAATAAAAAGCGCTTACATATAATGCTCCCATTCGGCCTCCTCAGGAAGGTATTCGACCAGACCTTTCTCTGTCTTGCCAACCGCTACGCGACCGGAGCGAACAAACTCCAAGATGTCATGCTGCTTGATGTAATTGAAAAAGTCGAAAATTTCTGTGTCATTCCCTGTTTTTTCAATGACGACATAATCCAAACCCCAGTAAACCACCCAGGCTTTGTGCTGCTGATTGATGGTTTCAACATCCAGCGGTTTACTGCCTAAAGCGGTCGAGATTTTGAACAGCGCAATTTCGTTATAGACAATTTCATCGTTGAGATAGCCAAAAACAGCCAGAACCTCTACAATCTTACGAATCTGCCGAACAAGCTTTTCGACTTCTTCGCGCGACTCATGTTTGATGACAATCGTAAAGCGCGATACGCCTTTGCGCTCAGTCTCTGATACGGTCAGGCTTTCAATATTAATACGTCGACGTGTGAAAATAATCGTGATGCGATTCAGCAGCCCGATGGTATTTTCCGTGAATATGCAAATGGTGTATGTTGTCATAATTCAGTTTACTGTTTTCAGTTTACTGTCCTCTGTTAGGTCTGCTTCACGTTGATACCGTCTACCTTTAAGATCTGTTTTAAGCAAGTAAGCAATTAGACCGTCGATTATTTTGGCTGTTTCATCAGCTTGTTCGTATAGGCTTTGAAAAAGCTCGTCTGAAAGATAACCGCAGTCAAGCGCACGGTACAATTGCGATTTTACTTCTGTAACGGAGCCTTTTGCTATACCTAAGAACTGAACAAACTCGCCCCGGCCACCTCTGCCGAATCCCTCTGCTACGTTGTCCATTACCGAACCGCTTGCCCGGCGAATCTGTCTAACTAAATCATAATCAGTCGCAAATGGCTTTTTGCCTGTAGTATCGAGCACAAGGTTATATAATACCCGTGCCTTTTTCCAGGCGTTCAAATCTTCAAAACGATGAATGGTTGCCATATGCAAACAGAAAACTGTAAACAGAAAACTCAACGTAGTCTAATTTGCGATACGCTTGTGCCAGCGGGTACCATCGGAAATACATTTTCTTCTTTCTCTACAATGACTTCAAGAAGGAAAGGACCGTCATGATTCAACATTGTATCCAGGGCGGCTGATAAATTCTCGCGTTCGCTACAGGTTTGCCCAGCCATACCGAAACCTTTCGCAATGGTAATGAAGTCAGGATTTTGCAACTCAACAAACGAGTAGCGACGTTCGTGGAACAGTTGCTGCCACTGACGTACCATGCCTAAAAAGTTGTTATTCAGGATAATTGCCTTAACCGGCTGTTTATTCTGAACAATCGTACCCAGCTCCTGCAATGTCATCTGAAAGCATCCATCGCCAATGATAGCAACTACCTGACGGTCAGGAGCACCAACCTGCGCACCAAAAGCGGCTGGTAGTGCAAAGCCCATTGTGCCCATACCACCCGACGTAACCAGGCTGTTGGGCCGACGAAACTGGTAGTAACGCGATGCCATCATTTGGTGTTGGCCTACGTCAGTTACCAGAATGGCTTCGCCTTTTGTTTTTTGGGACAGAAGATCAATTACTTCGCCCATTTTAATTTTTCCGTCGGAGCTGGTCAATGCCGGAACGGTAATGGTTTCGTTTTCAATCGCGTCGTATTTCCTGAATTCGTTTCGCCATACAGTATGATCATTTGGCTGGACCAGTGGGAGCAAGGCTTTTAAAACCTCTTTGGCATCACCTACGACGGGAGCATCGGCATGGACAATTTTATCGATTTCCGATGGATCGATCTCAATATGAATAACTTTGGCTTGCTTGATGAATTTACTGGCATCGCCCGTAACCCGATCATCGAAGCGCATACCAATGGCAATAATAACATCAGCCTGATCCGTCATTACGTTCGGGCCGTAATTGCCGTGCATGCCCAGCCAACCGACGTAAAGCGGGTGATCAGTCGATATAGTTGACTGACCCAGGAGCGTAGTGGCGACTGGAATACCCGTTTTTTCCGCAAAAGCGAGGAGTTCGTCTTCGGCTTTGGCAATCTGAACTCCGTGGCCAACCAGTACGTAAGGCTTCTTAGCGGTATTAATCAACTGCGCGGCTGCTTCTACTTGGTCCGGCTTAGGAACACGCCGTGGCTTGTAGCTGATGATACTTTGACAACGCTCATACGCGAACGGTCTGGTCATCAGCTCAAGTTGTGCGCTCTTTGTAATATCAATCAGAACAGGTCCCGGACGTCCGGACTGAGCAATATAAAAGGCTTTCGAGATGACATCAGGCACTTCGTCGGCACTAGTAATCTGATAGTTCCATTTTGTTATGGGCATAGTGACGCCCATTACGTCAGCCTCCTGAAAGGCATCCGTACCCAACAATTTTTTAGCGACCTGACCAACAATGCATACCATCGGTGTGGAGTCGATCAGGGCATCCGCAATGGCCGTGACAAGGTTGGTGGCACCGGGCCCTGACGTAACGAGGCAAACACCCGCCCGACCCGTTACGCGGGCATATCCTTCAGCGGCATGCCCGGCGCCTTGTTCATGACGTACCAGAATATGATTGATACGTTCCTGAAAATCGTACAGGGCGTCGTAAACGGGCATAATGGCTCCACCAGGATAGCCGAAAATAGTATCTACGCCTTCGGCCACAAGCGACTGCATGAGTGCATGCGAACCGTTAATGTAAGCAGGAGCCGGTGTGGTTTCAGTAACTTCCGGCATGACGCTGGCAATGACTTCCATGACGTTTGGGCGTTTTAAGGTCGTATTCAGTTAGTTTGTTGGTTATTACGTATTCAATTAAGGGCGTAACTGGCTATACTTCATCCGTTACGCACCCTTCGCTTGCTGATTTTACATTTCGGATGTATTTGCCGAGAATACCTTTCGTAAAAGACGGAGCCGGTTGCTTCCATTCACTTTTGCGGTGCGCCAACTCTTTGTCTGACACATGCAGTGTCAGCTCGCGCGATACAGCATCGATCGTAATTTGGTCGCCGTTCCGAACAAGGGCAATCGGCCCACCTTCAAACGCTTCCGGTGTTACGTGCCCTACGACAAACCCGTGTGTACCGCCTGAAAAACGACCGTCTGTGATCAGAGCAACTTTGTCGCCAAGACCTGCACCCATAATAGCAGAGGTTGGTTTCAGCATTTCGCTCATACCCGGCCCGCCTTTAGGACCTGCGTTACGTATCACAATCACCTGACCCGGCAGAATCTCGCCTTTCGATAGTGCTTCAATCACTTCGCCTTCATGTTCGCAGACTTTCGCTGTCCCTTCGAACTTTAGGCCTTCTTTGCCCGTAATTTTGGCCACGGCTCCGGTTGGCGACAGATTACCCCGCAAAACCTGAATATGTCCGGTAGCTTTAATGGGTTGGCTAAGTGGAAAAATTATTTTCTGCGTATCAAAGTTCAGATCAGGTGCTTCCTCCAGGTTTTCAGCTACGGTTTTACCCGTTACGGTAATGCATTCGCCATGGATAAATCCGTTCTGATACAGATATTTCATTACAGCCGGAACACCACCAATAGCAAGCATATCTTCCATATAATACTTACCACTTGGTTTTAAATCGGCTAGTAACGGCGTTTTATCACTTATTGCCTGAATTTCATCGATGGTCAACTGGATACCTGCCGCACGGGCAATAGCCAGATAATGAAGGACAGCATTGGTTGAGCCGCCAAGGGCCATTACGATCGTCAGAGCATTTTCGAGCGATTGGCGCGTAATAATCTCTTTCGGCGTAATGTTACGTTCGAGCAGCAGTTTCATGGCCGCGCCAATTTTCTTACACTCTTCCTGCTTGCCTTCGTGCGTGGCAGGATAGCTACTGCTGAACGGTAAACTCAAGCCCATTGCTTCAATGCTGCTGGCCATTGTATTGGCCGTGTACATACCACCGCAGGCACCAGCGCCGGGAATAGCGTTTTTGACAACGCCTTTAAAATCTTCGTCGGAAATATTTCCCGCGTATTTTTTGCCAAGTGCTTCAAACGCCGAGACGATGTCCAGCTTCTGACCTTTGTAATGACCCGAACGAATCGTACCGCCGTATACCATGATACCTGGACGTTCCAGCCGAGCCATAGCCATGATAGCGCCAGGCATATTCTTATCGCACCCTACTACAGTCACTACACCGTCGTACCACTGAGCAGCGACAACTGACTCAATAGAGTCTGCAATGAGATCGCGGCTGGGCAGAGAATAACGCATGCCGTCATTACCGTTCGTCATGCCATCCGATACACCAATTGTGTTAAATATAAGCCCCACTAAACCGCTTGCCTGAATTCCCTGCTTGACGTAGACAGAAAGTCCATTCAGGTGCATGTTGCAGGTATTTCCTTCGTAACCTGTACTGGCAATGCCAATCTGAGGCTTCTGCATGTCGTCTTCAGTAAGGCCAATACCATATAGCATGGCCTGAGCGGCAGGATTACTAACTTCCTGTGTGAGAACGCGACTGTAACGGTTTAACTCGGCGGTTGGTTGTTCAGTAAGCATACTTAACAATTAGCGAAATTTCGCTGGTGGTGTAATAACGCTGTAAATAAACATTCTCTTTTTCGGAAAGGCAAGAAAAATCAGATTATTTGTCCGATAAAATACGTTCGTATTACTTTTGATGCATGACAACTGAAACCGCATCTCATTACGATCATCTGGAGCAAATGTCGGTCCACGACTTGCTGTCGAATATTAATAAGGAAGACAAAACGGTTCCTCTTGCCGTTGAAAAAGCAATCCCTCAGATTGAAGCGCTGGTAAAGGAGATTGTTAAGCGAATGAAATCAGGAGGGCGATTAATATATATCGGTGCTGGAACAAGTGGTCGGCTGGGCGTAGTCGATGCTTCAGAGTGTCCACCTACTTATGGCGTTCCGCACGATTTAGTAATCGGCTTGATGGCTGGTGGCGATGGGGCCATTCGGAAAGCTGTAGAGTTTGCCGAGGATGATGCTGAGCAGGCCTGGAAAGATATTACGCCCTTTCAGCCAGACGAACACGATACGGTGATTGGTATTGCTGCTTCGGGCCGAACGCCTTACGTAATAGGCGGTTTGCAGGAAGCTCGAAAAGCGGGTCTTTTGACGGGTTGTATCGTTTGTAACGAAGGATCGGCCGTGGCGAAAGCGGCTGAGTTTCCGGTTGAAGTAGTTGTGGGGCCTGAATTTGTTACGGGAAGTACGCGCATGAAAGCGGGAACTGCGCAGAAATTAGTTTTAAACATGATTTCTACGTCGGTAATGATTCAACTCGGCCGAGTCAAAGGAAACAAGATGGTTGATATGCAATTGACGAATATCAAACTTCAGGACCGTGCTGCCAAAATGGTTATGAGTGAAATTGGCGTTAACCGTGAAGAAGCCGAGTTTCTTCTGACAAAGTTTGGTAATGTTCGCGGAGCCATCGACGGCTATAAAAGTAAGACTACGTAGTATGGCTAGGAATTAACAGAAAGTCGAGCCTGTCCTGTTGGCTTCGTTAATTGGAGTTGATCGCATTTAGGCAGGAGCTGAGCGATTTCAGAGAGGCAACGTATCAGAGAATAGCAACCAACGGATGGGATGGCTTTGGCGGTTAAAATAGGCTGTGCATGCTGATCAACAGCCAGATGCCAGCCCATCTGTTCTGCATCCGGAAATTGCTGAAAGGTGTAATCATGAATGCGCTTGAACCATTTCAGGCAGTCAGGGTGGCGGGTATAAACGTAGCCCTTTAGCAAAGCTGTAAGCGATTCAGCGTGAATCCAGGCCCATTTTTGCTGCCAGTCTGGGAAAATAAAAGGCTGACCTTTGACATCAACGTATTGATTCAATCCAGCCGTTGCTTCGTCCCAGGCTTGCTCGCAGAGGTGTAAACACCACATAACAACTTGAGTCGCCAGTTTTCGATTGACAAGGCCTGTCAACGGGCTTTTAGAAAACGCACTCTGGGCGTAAAGATCAAACAGATAGTTGGCGGTTTGGAACGTTAGTCCAACATTGAGCCGGCGACCTTCAGGCGTATTGATGAACGTACCTTCAGGGAGGACGTATTCACGCAGAATGTCGGTACGCCGGTCAACAAATTCGTGCAGAATCTCCTGAAGAATTTGGTCTACGTACTGCCTCCAGCTCTCTTCATCCAGCAGCAACTGCATTTCCAGCACCGCTTTCAGCACAGCTATGGGTTCACTCACATGCCTAAGTTGCTGGGGACTGCCAATCTGAATGGCTTGTTCATGGCGAATTGCTTCCCGCCTTTGCACTACGTTCGAGAACGCTTGCTTGGCCAGCATGGCCCACTCATCTTCACCAGTAGAACGATGAAACTGAGCATAGGCCATAGTTGAGAAACAATCGGGAATAACAGTAGATGACGTAGCAACTGGCCTGCCCCGACGATCAAGCTGGCTGTAGCAGGTAATTGTATCTTCGTGACCAAACTGACTTAAAAAACTAACCCCATGTCGGGCGTGTTCACGCCAGGCTAACTGGCCGTCAAGGGTATTGTAAAGCCACGCAAATGCCCAGGCCTGTTGCGCTTGTAACGTAACAAATTTATCACCCTCAATCGCTTCTCCTGCTGCGCTGAGCAGATCAAAATACCCTCCGCATTTACCATCCTGGCTATGTTTAAGCCAAAATGGTACAATCTGGCGTAGCAAAGCCTGTTGATATTGGGCGGAAAGTTTCTGAAAATCAAGCACGGTATAAAGATAAAGGGACTAATGCAGAAGGAGCGGAATTATCAGAATTTTCTCCGAATAATCCGCTCCTTCTTTTCTTTACCTGATGAATAGAATCAATATACTTTCTCAACTTCGGGGTGCTCTTTCCGAGACGCCTGGCCTTCTTCAGGAAGTACGAATTTCATCGGCTTGCCAACCTGGTTAGGAAGTAAAGCAATGTCTAATACCTGATCAACGGTGTCGACGTAGTGGAAAGTCAGATCTTTGATATACGTCTGATTCACCTCCTCAATGTCTTTACGGTTTTTCGAGCAGAGAATAATTTCTTTGACACCGGCCCGGTTAGCCGCCAGAATTTTTTCCTTTATACCCCCTACAGGCAAAACTTTGCCACGTAACGTCACCTCACCAGTCATAGCAATGTACGGTTTTACCTTACGTTGCGTGTAGATTGACGTCATGGAAGTAAGCATCGTAATTCCAGCCGAAGGTCCATCTTTAGGGACTGCGCCTGCCGGAATATGAATATGTAAATCGTAATTATTGAAAATACGATAGTCGATACCTAATTCATCGGCATGAGCTTTCAGATAGGACAGGGCCGTAATCGCTGATTCTTTCATTACGTCGCCGAGTTGACCCGACAACGTTAGAACGCCTTTGCCCCGGCTCAGACTTGATTCAATGAGCAGGATTTCACCGCCCACCTGTGTCCAGGCAAGGCCCGTTACAATACCTGCAATATCGTCGTCGGCATAAAGTTCTTTGTCAAAGATCTCAGCGCCAAGTAGCTTTGGAATGTCAACCGCCTTGATGGTATGGTTGTATTCCTCTTCCATCGCTACCGACTTAGCTATTTTACGTACTAAAGCCCCGATTTTCTGCTCCAGATTCCGAACGCCTGATTCGCGGGTGTACCCTTCAATGATACGTAAGATGGCCTTATCCTCAATAGTCAGATCTTTGGTCGTGAGGCCATGATCTTTACGTTGCTTCGGAATCAGATATTTCTTGGCAATCTGAACTTTTTCTTCGACCGTATACCCCGCAATATCAATGATTTCCATCCGATCGCGCAGAGCAGGATGAATGGTATCCAGTGAATTGGCCGTAGCAATAAATAATACCCGCGACAGATCGAACTCGGTTTCGAGGTAGTTATCCATGAAAGTCGAATTCTGTTCAGGATCAAGTACTTCGAGTAACGCCGAAGATGGATCGCCCCGGAAATCGGAACTAACCTTATCGATCTCGTCCAGAATAAACACGGGATTTGCCGTACCGCACTTTCGGATATTTTGGATGATCTTACCCGGCATAGCTCCGATATAGGTTTTACGGTGTCCGCGAATTTCGGCTTCGTCATGAACGCCACCCAGTGCCATACGGCTGTATTTGCGACCGAGTGCTTTGGCCACCGATTTTCCCAGTGAGGTTTTACCCACACCTGGAGGGCCATAAAGGCATAGAATCGGCGCTTTCATATCATTTTTTAGCTTCAGAACGGCCAGATACTCAATAATCCGCTCTTTCACTTTTTCGAGACCGAAGTGATCTGCATCTAAAATCTTCTGCGCCCGTTTCAGGTCGAAATTATCCTTGGTGTATTCATTCCAGGGAAGATCGACCATCAGTTCAACGTAATTCATCGTCACCGGATATTCCGGCGCCATAGGATTGATACGTTGCAGCTTGTTGAGTTCCTTATCAAAATGACCACGTACTTCGGTGGGCCACTTTTTACGGTCGGCTTTCATCCGTAGCTCGTCAATTTCGCGGTCAGGGTTATCCATGCCCAGCTCATCCTGCAGCACTTTCATCTGCTGACGTAAATAATAATCGCGCTGCTGCTGATCAAGATCAGAGGAAGCTTTGGTCTGGATTTCGCGCTTGAGCTCCAGTAGCTGTACTTCCCGAAGCATAAATTCGAGTAGCAACGTTGCCTGCTGGCTACCATCGAGCGTTTCCAGAAGCCGTTGTTTGTCAGCTACGTCGGCATTCAGGTTCGACGAGAGAAAGTGTAGTAAGAACGTCGGGCTTTCAATGTTGTCGAGCGCAATACGTGCTTCCTGCGGAATCTCCGGATTGAGCCGTAGCATTTTATAAGCTGCGTCCTTTATCGATTGTAAAAGCGCTTTCCCTTCTTTTTTAGTTACACCCGGAAAGGCATCGTCAATCTGGCGGACCTGAGCTGTTATAAACGGTTCTTCCTGAACAACCTGTTGAATTTCAAACCTTTTTTTGCCCTGAATGATGATCGTAATGTTACCGTCGGGCAACGTAATCATCTTTATAATATAAGCGACAGTACCGAATCGATACAGATCGTCGGCGGTTGGTTCGTCTTTCTGCTGATTCAATTGAGCCGATACACCAATAATTCGGTTTCCCTTATACGCTTTTTTGACCAACCGGATCGATTTAGCCCGCCCAACTGTAACGGGAATAACCATACCGGGGAACAAAACGGTATTGCGAACCGGCAGAATAGGCAAATTGGCCGGTAAATCATAATCGTCGTCTACTCCTTCTGGCGAGCCGAGTGGCACAATTTCAAGATTGTCCGAGTCAAAATCGGCCAGCAACAAACGGGTAGCTAATTCTTTTTCTGAAATCATATATACACTGCCATGCTGACAGCCTTCATTACGTGGTGGTGCCTAACCTTATGGAAAGAGGAGGGGATAAAGTAGTTGCAAGCCTCGTGCCGTTAGTTTTAGCCTGACCAGATGGCAGTTAGTTTGCTGTACTGCAAAAGTAACGAAATAGACCAGTCTGTGGTTACGTAAATTTATTAATCGATGGTAACGTCCTGGGTCGGCTGATTTTTGCGGAAAACGAATGTTTTTTTCTGACCCTGATACTGTATGTTTACCATATTGACCTGGTCATCAAATAATTCCATCAGGACGTTTTGCTTAAGTAATCCACCTCGAAAAGGTTCGGTGTAGGGCATTTCAAGATAAAGCCAGTTGGCATCAGCCTCGATTTCATGTCCTACATATTTTACCGGTTTCGGCTGCTTCTGTGGATTAACGTATGTAAAATGAGAAAGGATGTACTTTTCAATGAGCGGATCATTTTTGTCGTTGGCGTCCAGCTTGACTTTACTACCCGACGCGGCCGAAAGGGCTTTTTCAAAGTCATCCGTAAAGATGCGCATACTAATCTCAAATGACTTCTCCTTCGGATTATACTGCATCTGCGTAACGCTGGCGTGAAAATCATGAAGCGTCAGTGGCCGACTGCCCATCAGGCAACCGGCCACTAATAACAGCAAAACCGTTACGTGTTTATTGCGTTTCAAGACTTAAAAAAAGGCTTTGAATACGTCGTTGAAGATAGCGAAAGCCATTAAGCCAAGCAGCATGACCATACCAACGCGCTGGGCTCCTTCCAGAAACTTGTCTGATGGTTTGCGTCCCGAAATGATTTCGTAGCCAAGAATTGTAGCATGGCCACCATCAAGCGCTGGAATTGGTAAGGCGTTCATGAAAGCAAGTGCCATCGAAAGCAGACCTGTTACGGTCCAGAAGCGATCCCACATCCAGATCCCACCGAACAGATTCTGGGCAATACCTATCGGGCCGCTCAGGGCTTTCGAAGCAGACACTTCACCCCGGAAAATCTTTCCAAATCCTTTTATGTTATCAAAGACAACCTGGAATGCCCGCTTTGTTCCTACACTAAGTGCTTCCCCGAAAGTATAATCCTCAGTAGTAAGCTTAAGCAAAGATTCCTTATAAAAACCGATGGTGCCATCGGGAGTTGTTGTCATGGTAAGCGTAAGTGGAGTTCCGTTACGATTGATACCCAGCGTAATCTGCTTGTTCTTCAGCGACTTCATGGCATCAACAAACTGATGATAATACTGGATGGGCACGTTATTAACACTTGTGATGAAATCGCCGGTCTTAAGTCCGGCTTTCTCAGCAGGTTGCCCAGGCGCGAGTTCTCCCACTTTAAAGGGTTCAATGGGAGCAACAAACGGTTCAGAAGGTCCGCCTTTACTGTCGATTAGCTTATCGGCCAGATCATTGGGAATATCAATATCGACCCGATTGCCGTTACGTTCGACGGTATAGGTACTGTTGTCACCCAGCATTACCTCAGAACTGCGGATCTCGTTGAAATCGGTAATTTCTTTCCCGTTGACTTTCACGATTTTATCACCCGTTTGCAGGCCAATACTCTTCGCCAGGTCATAGGCTACTATGCCGTATTTAACATCTTCTGCGGCCAGATACGTATTGCCGTTCTTGTAAGCCATGATTACGAAAATCATGATGCCGACAATAACGTTGACAATAATGCCGCCAAGCATCACAATCAGCCGTTGCCAGGCTGGTTTAGAGCGAAATTCGTAGGGTTGTGGTTCGGCATTTGTGTGAGCGGTGTCGAGCGATTCGTCGATCATGCCGGAGATCTTGACAAACCCACCGAGTGGAATCGCGCCAATGCCATATTCGGTTTCGCCCCGCTTGATGCTAAATACTTTGGGCGGGAACCCAATGAAGTACTGCTCTACGCGCATGCCAAAGGCTTTGGCGGCAAGCAAGTGCCCTAATTCATGTAAGCCAACTAAAATAGACAAGCCCAGAATGAGCTGCCCTGCCATCACTAAAATTTCCATTTATTCGAAAGATGATAAGAGCAATTTAAGAATTTTTAACGATTCTGTTGTCGTTCACTAAAATTGAAAGATTACCCCATTAAGCGGGACTTTGCGGAATCGAGTGCTTTATGATGGTAAAAACATTGATTGTAAGCGATATAATTCAAACAGCTAAACCAAACTTTTAATTCGCTCAGTTGCCAATCGCCTGGCTTCGTCGTCAGTGCTGACGTAATCTTCGTACGTAGGCGCCTGAACGAACGTAGTTTTGGCTAAACAGCTTTCAATAATCTCCGAGATTTCCAGAAAACCAAGGCGGTCGTGCAGGAAAGCATCGACAGCTACTTCGTTGGCGGCATTGATGATACAAGGTGCATTGCCGCCCCGGTCGAGCGCATCGAAAGCAAGCTGCAAATTACGAAATGTTTCGCGGTCAGGCTGCTCAAATGTTAACGATGGATAGTCCAGAAAATTGAAGCGAGGAAAATCTGATTTCAATCGGTTGGGATAACCCAGCGCAAACTGAATCGGCAAACGCATATCGGGTAATCCCATCTGTGCTTTCAGGCTGCCATCTTCGAACTGCACCAGCGAATGAATGATACTTTGCGGGTGTACCACTACGTCGATTTGGTCGGCGCGGAGGCCAAACAGCCACTTCGCTTCGATCACTTCCAGCCCTTTGTTCATCAACGTAGCCGAATCGATCGTGATCTTGGCTCCCATTGTCCAGTTTGGGTGCTTGAGCGCCTGCGCTTTCGTTACGTTCGACAGAAATTCCCGCGATTTCCCCCGAAACGGTCCGCCCGATGCAGTCAGAATAATTTTTTCGATCGGGTTGTGAAATTCGCCAACGAGGCACTGAAAAATAGCTGAGTGTTCGGAATCGACTGGATAAATATTCACACCTTTTTGTGCGGCCAGTTGCGTAATAAGCTCACCGGCTACAACCAGGGTTTCTTTGTTGGCCAGTGCAATGGCTTTGCCCGCTTCAATGGCTTTAATGGTTGGCAATAAACCTGCGTAGCCAACCATCGCCGTCAGCACCATATCGATGGTATCCATCTGAACGACCGAAGCAATGGCTTTGGCACCGGCATAAACTTTAATATCGAGTGGATCGAGGGCCGCGAAAACTCGGTCGTAGTACGTTTCGTTGCAGATAACCACTACGTTCGGTTTCAACTCAACGGCCTGCTGTATCAGCAGTTCGGCGTTGGTATTCGTTGTCAGCACCTCAACCTGAAACTGATCGGGGTGGGCCTTAATCACGTCAACGGCCTGCGTTCCAATGGAACCCGTCGAGCCGAGAATGGCGATACGGCGTTTTTTATGCTCAATCATTAATTTATGTCGGAGGTGCTGTAGATGCTGATAATAAGGGAGTCTTCTATTTTTCTTTGTAAAACGTTGCTAAACTTTAAACCATATGGCTTGCTGATGTCAATCCATCCGCAATCTTCCGATCATTCGCTAATCTCGGTACTTTGTTTTGGCCGCCTAGTTTACCCTGAGACTTCATATAGCGCTGAAAAGTACCTCTTGGTAAGCTCGTCAGACGTAGCGGTTGCAGGATAGAACCCGTAATCAGATCCTTGTAATAAATATTCAGCTCGATCAGCCGGTTGTCTACGTCCCTGACGAAAGCTGCTACGTCGTGCGGGGGCGTGGCAAACTCAACGAACCATTCGTGATACGGTAATCCTTCCTTTGGACTGACCATGGGCGCAACGGTAAACTCAACGACTTCCGTTTCAGGATGTTTTTGCATCGCGTCTTTCAACGCTTTCTCAACCTCTTCACCGATGACGTGTTCACCAAAGGCCGATATGAAATGTTTGATACGTCCGGTTACCAGCAATCGATACGGTTCCCGCGACACGAATTTGACCGTATCGCCCAATGAATAGCCCCATAAGCCCGCATTGTTGTTGATAACGACAGCGTAATTTTTGCCTAACTCGACTTCGTCAATGGTCAGACGACGCGGGGTTTCGGTGAAAAATTCGTCGGCAGGAATAAATTCGTAGAAAATACCACTGTTCAATAGCAGCAGTAAGCCTTCTTCGGTCTGCGAATCCTGAAAAGCGATGAAACCTTCTGAAGCCGGGTAGGTTTCAATCGAGTCGATACGTTTGCCGATACTTTCAAATAATTTAGCCCGGTACGGTTCAAAATTGACACCACCATACACAAACAGCGAAAAATCGGGGAAAACGTCTTTGATAAGCTTGCCGGTACGTTCCTGAATCCGGTCGAAATACATCTGCACCCAGGGCGGAATGCCTGATATCAGCGACATCGATTGGGGCAGCGTTTCGTCGATAATACGGTCCAGCTTCGTTTCCCAATCATCAATGGTGTTGGTTTCGTAACTGGGTAATTGATTTGTACGTAGATAGGCCGGTACGTGGTGATTCACAATGCCCGACAGTCGCCCAATGTTGATTCCTGCTTTTTGGGTTAGTTCAGGGCTGCCGGACAGAAAGATTAATTTTTTATCCAGAAATGCGCTGTTGCCTGTTTCGTTGACGTAGTTGAGCAGCGCGTCGCGGGCTGAATTAATATGGTTCGGAATCGATTCCTGCGTGATCGGGATGTATTTCGTACCCGACGTAGTCCCCGATGTTTTGGCGAAATATAAAGGCTTCCCTTTCCATAATACGTCGAGGCCCCCGTTCAGAATCTGCTCTATATACGGTTTCAGATCTTCATAGTCGCGCACCGGAACGGCCTGCCGAAACTCGTCAATTGTCTGCACGTCTTTCAGGTGATGGTCATGGCCAAACACCGTATCGCGCCCTACGTCGATTAACCGCCTGAACCAGCGTTGCTGCGTTTCGGCAGGTTGGTACATCCAGCCTTGCTGACGTTCTACGACCCACCTGGCCAACGGCTTACTAACAACTGAACGAATTCCCATAATAGCACAAAAGTAATATATAATGAAGAAGGAACCGCGAGCGGTGCGGCCTGTAAAATCACTCTGCCAATGCCGCAGCCGTACTTTACATTATCCATTCTTCATTATACGCTATTCATTGAATGACATTCTCTTGAATAATCTATATTTTTGCAAACTTTTCAGAAAACTGTACTCGTAACAGAGCGTTCTCCGTTTAACATACTAATGGGACTTTTTAATTTTCTTACCAGCGACATTGCAATTGACCTGGGCACAGCGAATACCTTGATTATTCACAAGGATCGGATTGTGGTAGATGAGCCTTCGATTATTGCAATGGATAAGGCGAGTGGCAAAGTGCTGGCGATTGGTCATAAGGCCATGCAGATGCACGAAAAGACAAATGAAAATATTAAAACGATACGTCCTCTGAAAGACGGTGTAATTGCCGACTTTACAGCTGCAGAGCTGATGATTCGGGGGATGATCAAAATGATAGATACAGGCAGCAAGCTATTTTCACCGTCTCACCGAATGGTTATTTGCATCCCATCGGGAATTACGGAAGTGGAAAAGCGGGCCGTTAAAGACTCGGCCGAACACGCGGGCGCTAAAGAAGTGTACATGGTGCACGAACCTATTGCAGCGGCTATCGGAATCGGTATCGATATTACGCAGCCAAACGGTACGATGATTGTGGATATTGGTGGAGGAACGACTGAAATTGCGGTCATTGCACTCTCGGGCATCGTCTGCGAACAGTCGATACGTATTGCTGGCGACGTATTTACCCGCGATATTGTCGATTACATGCGTCGGGAACATAACCTGTTGATTGGTGAACGGTCGGCCGAGCAAATCAAGATGGAAGTGGGTTCGGCACTACCTGAACTGGATAATCCACCATCGGACTACGAAATTCGTGGTCGTGACCTGATGACGGGTATCCCGAAAGAAATTAAGGTGACGTACAGCGAAATTGCCTACTCGCTCGATAAATCGATCTCCAAAATCGAAGAGGCTACAATGAAAGCCCTCGAAATTTCGCCACCGGAGCTATCGGCCGATATTTATACGAATGGTATTCACCTGACGGGTGGTGGCGCTTTGCTACACGGTCTCGACAAACGATTGGGTGCAAAAACCAAGCTGCCGATTCATGTGGCCGACGATCCGCTTAAGGCTGTGGTGAAAGGAACGGGTGAAGTGATCAAAAACCTTGACATGTATAAATCCGTTCTGATCAGTTAATTATTGTAACGCGGATCTTTTATCCAGGCTTTGTCGCCGTCTGTTTACTGGGCAAACTTAGCATACGGGTAGCCAGGGCCGTCCGCGTTACTCGTTTATATGGGAGAGTTAGTTGACTTTTTCATTCGAAGCCGCCATTTCATTTTGTTTGTGTTGCTGGAGGTACTTTGTTTTTACTTCATTATCAACACCAGCAACTACTGGAGCGCTACGTACTTCAATACCTCAAACCGGTATGCGGCAAAGGTGTTGGCATGGTCCAATGCGGCTAATGAATACGCCAGCCTGCGGCAGGTGAATGCTGATCTGGCGCTGGAAAATCAACGACTCAACGCCCGGTTAACGCAACTGATGCAAAGCAAGCCTGCCGCCCCTACGGCGTATCTGGCTGATTCGATCTTTGCCAATCGATTTAAGTATACGGTGGCTAAAGTGGTGAATAATACAACCCAGTTTGCCAATAACTATATTACCATCGATAAAGGCGCCGAGGACGGAATTCGGCCAGGAATGGCGGTTATTTCGCCAACAGGCGTAGTCGGTAAAGTAAGAGTATGCAGTCCACACTTCTCGTACATTACGTCGATACTGCATTCTCAGTTTCTTGTATCCTCAAGGCTGGTAAAAGCGAGTGAAATTGGTTCGGCGAAGTGGGACGGCTCCGATCCGCACCTGATTAAGCTAAATGATGTGTTACGTTATAAGCCGGTTGAAAAGGGTGATTCGGTTATCACATCCGAATTTAACTCAACCTTTCCGCCAGGCATATTGGTCGGTCGGGTTCGGTCGGTTGGGGTTCAGCCAAACCAGACCTTCCACGACATTACGCTTGATCTGGCTACCGATTTTAGTAACCTGGCCTTCGTGTACGTGATCGAAAATCGTTTGCAGGCCGAGCAGGAACAACTGGAAAAACAAGTTGAAAAGGAAAAATAAGTCCAGAATCAACAGTCGCTGGTATTTATACTAACCACTGTTGATTCTGGACTGATAACGAAACTAAATGACCCTACGCGAGATCTTATCCACGTTATTCCTATTTGCTCTATATCTGATCCTGCAAATTGTGCTTGTCCGGAATGTCGTGTTATTCGATTATGCGTTTTGCTTTATTTATATAGCCTGCATTCTGCTCCTTCCGAACGAGACCAATCAGACGTGGGTATTGCTCATTGCTTTTGCGACGGGCGTCATTGTCGATACGTTCTACAATACGTTGGGTATGCACGCGGCTGCTACGGTGCTCATGGCCTACTGCCGCCCGTTGATCGTGCGGACGCTGATTGATGTACCTGGCCTCGAAACAAGAATTGAATTCGGGTTGCGCCAACTGGGGACGGGCGCTTTTTTCCGCTACGTACTGGTTCTGGCGTTCATTCATCATACGGCTTTATTTTTTATTGAAGCCAGCAGCTTAACACTGATCATACCAACGCTTATCCGTATACTGGCCAGCACGTTATTCACTACGGTAAGTATCGTGCTGATCCAGTTTTTTACCAGAAATTAGCATGGCCGAAACACTCAGTATTCCGCAGACCACCGATCGAAAGGTCGTTTATGATAGTCTGATTCCGCAGATTGCTGCCCTCGTCGATGGCGAATCGGACCTGGTGGCGAACCTGGCTAATATCACGGCTGCCTTAAAAGAAGCTTTTGACTTTTTCTGGATTGGTTTCTATCTCAGAAAAGACAATCAGCTGGTGCTCGGGCCTTTTCAGGGGCCCATTGCCTGTACACGTATTGCGTTCGATAAAGGCGTTTGTGGAGCGGCTTACACACGCCAGGAAACCATACTCGTACCTGACGTTGAGCAGTTTCCGGGGCATATTGCGTGTAGTTCAGCATCGAAATCGGAAATTGTTGTGCCAGTGTTTGATCGTAATGGCAACGTAACGATGGTGCTGGATGTCGACAGTGATCAACTGAACGATTTTAGTGAAATTGATCGCGAGGGGCTGGAAAAAATCGCAGCTTTAATCACGGCTCTCTAAGCAAAACGCTACGTTAAAAAGTCTTAAATAAGACGTATCAGTTAAACCCTGTTCCGATTTCTTGCTCATAGGTTCGGATATAAACAACCAGAACCATGTTTAAGAAAATCGCCCTGAGTGGCCTATTCCTTTCATTCTTGTCGCTACCTCTGTTAGCGCAACAAACCACAACGCCTGATGCACAGGTCCCCACGCGCGTCGAACGTAACGGCGCAAGGCCGCAACGCCCGATGGTTGACCCCGAGACACGCGCCCGTAAAATGACAGACCGAATAACGAAGGAATTGGGTCTGGACCAGACGGCTTCGAAAAAAGTCTATGACGCTACGCTGACACACGCCCAGAAGGTTGATGAAATACGCAAAAACGCTGATGACCGAAAAGCAAAAGGACAGGCGATGAAAGCCAATGCTGACGACTATAAGGCCAAAATGCAAAGCATTCTGACGGCCGATCAGTTTGCCAAACTACAGTCGATGAAAGAGCGTATGCACCACGGTCGTGGACGTCACGGAGCCCGTGGCGAAGATAAGGGTAGCCGGAGTTAATCCGATCACCGGCTAATGAACCAGTCGTCTGACTATCAGGTATATACCTGGATGGTCAGACGGCTGGTTTTTTGCTTTTCCGGAAGAATAGAACGGTTGCCGGAACGCAGTTGCAGTAAAGTTTATGCTTTCTATTCTTTTGCCGTAAACTTAGCTTCTTTCAAGCCATGACGTCTTTTCTCTCACGTCGTTCCTTTCTTAAACAATCGTCGGTTGCAACAGCGGCTGGCATAGCCATTCCCACCTTCTTATCAGCCAAAGCCAAAAAACCGGCGAACGAGGTTGCCGTAATAGGCCACAATGGTTTCCGGTACCGGGTAGTGCCGGGCTGGGGCGTTCTGGATGCGGGAAAGAACCCGGTAAATGACTGTCATGAAATGGTCCAGGATGCCAAAGGACGTATCATTCTGTTGACCAACGAAACCAAAAACAACGTAATTATTTACGATAAGTCGGGTAAATTACTGGAGACCTGGGGTACCAGTTATCCCGGCGCACACGGTCTGACGCTTGGCGGAGAGGGAAATGATCAATACCTGATCATTACGGATTACGAGCGCCATCAGGTCATCAAAACTGATTTGAAAGGTCGTGAATTGATGAAACTGGAGTATCCGAGAGAAAGCGGTAAGTACGATCATCCAACCCAATTCAAACCAACCGAAACAGCCGTCAATCCAGCTAATGGCGACATTTACGTAGTAGACGGTTACGGCCTGAATTACGTAATGCAGTACGACAAAAACGGAAAACTTATCCGGACATTTGGCGGCAAAGGAGAAACCAACGATACGTTCGACTGTTGTCACGGCATTGTGGTCGATCGTCGGGTCGCAGCCAGCCCAACGCTATTAATCACCGACCGGCGGCATAACGCGCTCAAACGATTCTCTCTGGATGGGAAATACCAATCGACCATTGCCCTGCCGGGTTCCTACATCTGTCGGCCGGTTATTCATGGCGAGAATATTTACGGAGCCGTGTTCCGCAGTACATCCGATGCGTATCCCGATTCAGGGTACATTACTATCCTGGACAAAAACGATCGGGCTGTTTCGACGCCCGGCGGTACGGAGCCTGTCTACCAGAATAATAAACTGACCGAACAGCGTAAGGACCGTAACAATTCGCCGTTTCTGCATCCGCACGACGTACTGGTCGATGAAGATCATAATATTTATGTTGCCCAATGGGCGTCCAAAAAGACATACCCGATTAAATTGGAACGGGTATCCTAACTTTATTTGCTGATAATTAATACGTTCATGCTGCTACAGGCGCAACTGGCTGACTGGGTATTGTTTTTGGGGCACTTTCACCCGCTTATTGTTCACTTACCAATCGGGTTTCTACTCATTGCGGGCTTGCTCGAACTGGACCGGCTGACTCGCCGAAATTCCGTCAGTCAGCATACCATTACGCTGATTCTGTTCTGGTCGGCGGTGAGTGCTACGTTAGCCTGTGTATTTGGGTATATGCTGTCGCTGGCAGGCGGCTACGATGCCGAAACGCTTTCTTCGCATATGTGGCAGGGCATTGCTGTGGCCATTTTTGCCTGGTTAGCCTGGGCCGTTAAGTCGGAGAATCTGGGACGTATCATTTCGTTTGCACCAATTCTGTATTTACCAGCGCTGGGCATGGCGGTAGTTCTGTTGCTGTCGGCCGGACACTTGGGCGGAAATCTGACTCACGGTTCGGATTATCTGACCCAATACGCGCCTGCTCCAATACGTACGTTGGCCGGATTATCGCCAAAACAACCGGAAATCAAGTTTGAGCCGATCACCGACGTCAATCAGGCCCAAGTATACCAGCAGATTGTCAATCCGATTCTACAAACACGTTGCGTACAATGTCATAACGCCGATAAATCGAAGGCGGGGTTACGACTCGATATGCCTGATAAGATTAAGAAAGGCTCTGAAGATGGCCCGGTGCTGGTAGCGGGCAACAGTAAAAACAGCGATCTGATTAAGGTTTGTCTGCTGCCGGAAGAGGATGATCACCACATGCCCCCGAAAGGAAAACCGCAGTTGACGGAAAGTCAGATTGCCCTGCTAACCTGGTGGATCGATGAGGGCGCTACGTTCGATAAAAAAGTGTCAGACCTGAAGGTAAACGACGCGATTCGGCCCGTATTGGCATCACTTGGCGGCAATGGACCGGTTGGCTCAGGGAGTTCTAACGTAGCGTCTGGACCTGCTCCAGAATCACCAGTGTTAACGATGAAGCTACCAGCCGCTGATCCGAAAATTATCGAAGACGTAAAAAAGACGGGATTGCTCGTACTGCCCTTATCGAAAGAGCAAAATCAACTGGAAGTGAGCGCCGTTAATGCCCGAACGTTCAGCGATGCGCAGGCTGCTACGTTACCCAAACTGGCTAATCAGGTTGTCTGGCTGCGCTTGGGCGACACTGAAATTTCCGACGCTACGTTAGCACAGGTAGCCAAACTGAAGAATCTGCAGAAACTTCATCTGGAGCAAACCAGGATTACAGATGAAGGCCTGAAACAACTCAAGGGACTGACCAATCTGGAGTATTTAAATCTCTACGGTACCGCTGTTACCGACGCTGGGCTGGCTGAGCTGGCCAATCTGAAAAACCTGAAAACCATTTATCTCTGGCAAACGAAGGTAACAGAACAGGGTATCGCTGACCTGAAAAAAGCCCTTCCCAAACTCGACGTCGTTGGCGGTCTCGATGAAAAAGCGATTGCCGAACTCGCCAAAAATGCCGCTAAACAGAAAGACGAAGAGAAGAAACCGTAAAAGACGGGCCGCCGTTCACAGCTGGCAAAGCCAGGCATAAACGGCGCCGTCCTGTATATTAATACGTCAGAATACGATCTCTCGAAACCGTTCGCCACTCACCCGTTACGTTGCCGTTTTCAACTGTAACTCCACGTTCATAGAGCGCGCAGGTCGGACAAATGTGATTGGGCAGACCGTACAATACGTCGCCAACGCGGTAGGAGTGACCTTCACCTGCTTCAACCACTAAATGTTCTTCACTCTGGCCAACCGCTCTCAGTTCGGGGGCATTCAGGAACGTGACGCGTTGCTCCAGCGGACACTCGGCGGCTACGGATTTATGCCCTAAGTCAAGGCATATTTTCGTAGGGCCAGGCAGCGAAATAACCCGCGCCACAACCAGTACAGCTGGCTGAAACGGTTGTTCGGCCAGCATATCCCGATACGTTCGATCCCAATACACAAACGTTCCGGGGCTACACTCTACATCGGCCCGGCGAGCGTGAATGGGAAAGCTGGGACTACCGCCCGCTACGATAATAGGCCTTTCGAAGCCGAGCGATACTAGTCTATCGCGAAGCTGTTCTACCGGCTGAAAAGCAGCATCGCATTCCTGTATTCGAACAGCTATGTCCGGATGGCGCATGTGTCCGTCGTAAGCGTGCAGACCCATTACGTGTAGCCCTTCCAGCTTGTCAAGTTCGCCGTAAAGGGTCACTACGTTCTCATCAGGCGTAATACCCGTGCGGTTCATTCCTACGTTCAAATCAATATATACGGGAACAACCACACCGGCTTCTACGGCTTGCCGGGATAGCTCATGGGCGGTATCAATGTTATCAACCAAACAGGAAAACTGCGTATCGGGATACGCTTTGATGAGCGCCAGCAGACGATGCATTTTGACGCCGTTGGGCTGATAAGCCAGCAGTACGTCGGGTGCTCCGCACTGGGCCAGCATGTCGGCTTCGGCAATGGTTGCGCACTTGAATTTACGAATTCCCACTTCAAGCATTAACTGCGTAGCTTCGCGTGTTTTATGCGTTTTTACGTGCGGACGTAATCGGCTCACATCGTCAATAGCATCGACCAGCGACGTAATGTTCTGTCGTACCCGATCTGTATAAATGACCAGCGCGGGGGTATCGAGTTGCGATAGGTCGTTGAGTTGGTACCAGGATTTTTCTGTCATCGATCAGACCAGTTCAAAAAGCGCTTCGATTTCAACCGGAATGTTATCGGGCAACGAACCCATGCCAACGGCTGAACGCACGCCAATTCCGTTCTCTTCGCCCCAGACGGCAGCCAGTAATTCGCTGCAACCGTTGATAATGTATGGGTGCTTTTTGAAATCACCTGTGCAGTTCACCATGCCCAGTACTTTGATAACGCGCTTTACCCGGTCGAGGCTACCTAAGTTGGTGCGTATGGTTGACAAAATTGTCAGACCAACCTGACGGGCCGCCAATTTACCTTCGACCATATCCATATCATCGCCAATCCGTCCGATAATCAGACTCTTATCGTCCCGGACAGGTCCATGTCCTGATACGTAAAGATACTTGCCATCAATAAGATAAGGTTTATAAACGCCCAGAGGCTGAGGAGCGGGTGGTAGCGTAAGCCCTAGTTTTTTGAAATTGGCTTCTGGGGAAAGATCGCTGGTTGACATAAGAGAAACAGTTGCAATGAGTTTGAGCGCTCAAATTACGGTATTCGTCGCATTTTCGTATGCTGTCGTTCTAATTGGATCTCCTTCAGGCGGCCCACTCATTGCGGCAGAGTAATGTGAAAATTGGCTATTTTCATGACAAAATAGGTTGTTTTTGGTAGGGATTATGTTATTAAATTTGTAAATTGTTTCATTATCAATTTGTTGTTTGTTAGTATGCCCGTCTGGTCTTACATACGCTTACGATACCTTTTGCTTACGACAACAGCAGGTTTGTTCGGCGCGTCGGTGTGGCTTACGGCCTGCCGGAAATCAGTCGAAAAGCCGGCTGAAATTGCAGCCGCTGAAGCCCGTTTACCCGAAAAAGTTGATTACAATCTGCACGTAAAGCCTATTCTGTCGGATCGGTGTTTTGCGTGTCATGGTCCCGATAAAGCCAAACAACAGGCCGGACTACGGCTTGATACGCCCGAAGGTGCTTATGAGGCTCTGGCAAAAAGTGGACATACTGCCATCGTGCCAGGCGATCTGGCCAGCAGTGAACTGGTGAGTCGGATTCTCTCGACTGATCCTGACGAAATGATGCCTACGCCCAAGTCGAACCTGACGCTGACGACGGAAGAGAAAGCGATGTTGATACGTTGGGTAGAACAGGGAGCCGAATATAAACAGCATTGGTCGCTGATTGCGCCAACCATGCCGGAGATTCCGAATGTGAAGGACGAGCAGTGGATTAAAAATGACATTGACCGCTACGTTCTCGCAACTCAGGAAACGAAAAAGCTGAATCATGCTTCCGAAGCGGATAAAACAACCCTGCTCCGGCGCATTACGCTGGATCTGATTGGCTTACCACCGACGCCCGCCGAAGTGGATGCTTTTCTGGCCGACAAATCGCCTAATGCGTACGAGAACGTAGTGAACCGGTTGCTGAATAGTCCGCATTATGGGGAGCGTCAGGCGGTTGAGTGGCTCGACGTAGCGCGTTATGCCGATACGCATGGGTATCAGGACGATGGACTCCGTACGGCCTGGCCTTACCGCGACTGGGTCATTCGGGCGTTCAATCGTAACCTCTCCTTCGATCGGTTCGTTACGTGGCAGCTAGCCGGAGACCTGTTGCCAAATCCGAACCAGAATATGCTGCTGGCCACGGCCTTCAACCGAAATCACCAGCAAAGTCAGGAAGGCGGTATTGTTGATGAAGAGTACCGCACCGAATACGTAGCGGATCGGGTCAATACGTTCGGAAAAGCGTTCTTGGGATTGACTACCGAATGCGCGCGCTGCCACGATCATAAATACGACCCGATCAGCCAGAAAGATTATTATTCACTCTACGCTTTTTTCAACACAAATAACGAGCGGGGACAAATTCCGTACAACGGCGAGGCAGCGCCAACCATTACGTTAACGAGCGCCGAGACGAACGCGAAACTCAAATACATTCGTGAAAAGCTCACTCCGCTCGAACAGCAACTCAATACCAACCGCCCGGAATATCAGCAACGCTTTAACCAATGGGTAACCACCGCTCAGCCCGCCGGTAATCTGTCGGATGTGGGACTGATTGCGCATTACACGTTTGATGAAGCTGACCGGACAGACATTAAGGCATTTGTAAAAGCGGACAATGAAAAACGGAAACTGGAACGCGAAAAGCGCAAGCTGGAGGAAGATCGTTTGAAAAAGCTTGGTAAAAAGCTACCCGAAGAGAAAAAAGTTGTCAAGCGGAAAACCAAAGAAGAACTTTGGAAAGACCCACGTAACGCCTTCGCCAACAGCGTGGACGATACCATTCCGGCCTGGCTGGGTGGCGATTCGGATAATTTGCCGTATCAGGTTCCAGGACGGTTTGGTAATGCCCGCTATCTGCCCGGAGACAGTTACATTAGCCTGCCATCTAACTTTGGCGTTTTTGAACAGAATGAGCCGTTTACAATCAGCAGCTGGTTCAATCTGGCGAAGGCCAACAGTGCCGCTACGTTGCTTGGCCGTACGACGGGCCCGATGGATGGCCAGCGGGGTTATCAACTCGATTTATTGGCCGACGGTCGGCTGAAACTGACGCTGAGTCATGTCTGGCCTGCCAATGCGCTGGATATTGAATCGGTCGATAAAGTGCCTGCTCATCAGTGGTTTCAGGTGGCGTTTACCTATAATGGACTAGGCCGGGCAAATGGTCTAACGTTGTATTTGAATGGGAAGCCCATGCGGACGCGGGTTGTTACCGACAACCTTCAGCACAGCATTGTTTGGGGGAAAGACAAGACGCACTGGGCACAACACCCGTTCTACGTTGGTCGGATGCACGATTATTTTTATAAAGATATCGCCGTTGATGAACTACGTATCTACAAGCGTTGCCTGACGCCTGCCGAAATGACAAAACTGGCGGGTGGCCCCGACGTACTCGCGCTTGCCTTACAAACGCCAGCGACTAAACGGACACCCGCACAGCGAGCCGGTTTGTACACGTACTACGTAACAACTCAGGATTCGACGTATCGGAAGAATTTTGCTGAAGCGATGAAACTGCGGGGTGATCAACTGATGCTATACACAAACTCAGATCAGGTGATGGTGATGAGCGAGCAGAAATATCCGCGCGTCTCGCATCTTCTGAAACGGGGCGCTTACGATGCTCCCGGAGATGTTGTAAAACCTGCCGTTCTTCATAGCATGCCTACTCTGCCGGATGATTTTCCGAAAAATCGGCTGGGCCTGGCAAAATGGTTGTTAATGCCCGAAAACCCCCTGTTTAGCCGGGTGATGGTCAACCGATTCTGGCAACAATATTTTGGTCAGGGAATTGCTAAAAACAGCGACGATTTTGGCAACCAGGGCGCTTTACCCTCGCATCCTGAGCTGCTGGATTACCTGGCAGTCAAATTTCGGGAGACCGGCTGGAATACCAAAGCAATGCATAAGCTGATTGTTATGTCCGCTACGTATCGCCAATCCTCGGTTGTGACGGAAAAGGCGCGGGAAGCTGATCCTGACAATGTATTTCTAACGCGTGGCCCCAGCTACCGAATGTCGGCGGAGCAGGTACGCGATAATGCACTGGCCGCGAGTGGGTTGTTAACGCAACGTATCGGCGGCCCCAGCGTTCGTCCGTACCAACCGGCGGGTATCTGGGAAGCACTGGCGACACGTAACGCCATAAAATACGTTCAGAGCAAGGGCGACAGCCTGTATCGACGGTCGATGTACACGATCTGGAAGCGTTCGTCGCCCGCGCCGATGATGCTCAATTTTGATGCTGCCGAACGGCATACCTGCATCGTTAAACGCCAGAAAACCAGTACGCCCTTGCAGGCCCTCGTTACGTTAAACGATCCACAGTTTGTGGAAGCTGCGCGAGTTTTGGCGCAGAAGAGTATGGGGCAGGGGGGGCAGGGTGCTGAGCAGCCGATAAATTATTTCTTTAAAGCTGTGATCAGCCGCCCTGCCAGACCGCAGGAACTAGCGTTAATGAAACAGCTTTATGCCGAAGAATTGGCCGATTTTAAAAAGAATCCGAAACGAGCTGCAGAACTGCTTTCAGTAGGGGAGTATCCGGTTGATAAAATGCTGAATCCTAACGAACTAGCTTCCTTGACCATAGTAGCCAGCACCGTAATGAATTTTGACGAAGCAATAGTTAAGCGATAAGCATGCGAGCAACGTTTCTGATCGGATTAATTCTGGTGAGTGTATTGGGGCAACGTGTGGCATTGGCTCAAGACAAACTGCCCGTTTTGCGGACGAATGGAAAGCTCCTGTCGATTCGGGTGGGTAATGAGTATCGGGCCCAAAGCTGGGGTATTGACCCTAACACCAGACCTGATAAGTTTGAGGTAACTGTTAAGGAGAAGCCTGTGCGGGTTGCGTTCATTGCGGAAAACGATTCACTCGTACGGGAGGTGAAGCGGAACGATGTGATTGATTTTGTGGTGTTGACCCCTGCAGGCGATAGCGCCTTTACGCAAATTTACGGCTGGCCTTATGTAGAGCCAGCCATATTCAGTGATACGTATCGGAAAGAGAATAAGGGAAAAACATTTGTTGAAATTCCGGAAACGTATGAGCTAATCAACATAGCGTTCGCTCTGACGAAAGCAACACAGCAGAAGGAGTCTGACTTAATCGAGAAGGATACGCCTTATTACAAGGAGCTGATGGCCTATTTTACGCCGTACAGTCACGAGCCGATTATCACCATACTGGACTCTGTCCTGACTAAGAATCAAAGCGATTATTTTCCGCTGAAGATGGATGCCTACTCATTTCTGATTGACCGACAAGGCACTATTCGGCAAAGTCCAGTGTATGATCGCACTGCCTGGGGAAAAGAAAATTCGCTACGTCCGTATATGGGCCAATTGCAGCAATTTGCCCGAAAAAGTAAATTCGTCGATTTCTACAGGAGACATCAGCCGTATTATAACCGGCTCATCAACAGCTACCGTGATTCGCTGGATGTGGCGGGTATGCAGAC
>NZ_JBMDWV010000293.1:0-14508 GCF_048594605.1 Spirosoma sp. | reverse complement strand
ACTGACGCCCCAGGTTCCCAGGATAAACAGTCCCAACAGTCCCCACGTCACGACACCCCGGTTGACAATTCGACGGAGCAGTCCCTGGTACTTATTTGCCACCGCTTCGTATCCCTGGTTGAATCGGGCGAAGAATCGGCCTAGTAATCCTTTTTTCTCGCCGTGTACGGGTCGAAGCAGAATCGCGCAGAGAGCGGGCGTCAGCGTCAGCGCGTTGATGCCGGAAATCACGATGGCAATAGCGAGGGTGAGCGAGAACTGCCGGTAGAAAATCCCGACCGGTCCCGACAGAAACGCAACGGGCACGAACACGGCCGACATGACCAGCGTAATGGCAACAATGGCCCCGGCAATCTCACCCATAGCCGCAAACGTAGCAGCCCGGGGCGTCAGGTGACCAGACGCGCTGGGTTCTTCCATCTTGGCGTGCACGGCCTCAACGACCACAATGGCGTTATCGACCACAATCCCGATGGCCAGCACCAGCGCGAAGAGCGTCAGCAGATTGATCGAGAACCCGATGGAACTCATGAAGGCGAACGTACCGATCAGCGCCACCGGCACGGCCAGCGCACAAATCAGCGTAGAGCGCCAGTCTTGCAGGAAGAGGAACACGATGATGAACACCAGCACAAACGCTTCCATCAGCGTCCGGACCACTTCATGAATCGACGCGTCCAGAAACCGTGATACGTCGTAGGCGTAGTTGTACGTCATCCCCGATGGGAACGACGTTTCTTTCAGCTCGGCCATTCGCGCTTTAACGGCGGCAATTACGTCGCTGGCATTTGAGCCGGGACGCTGTTTGAGCATGATGGACGCCGACGGTTTTCCGTCGTTTTTGGAAAGAATTCCGTAGCTCTGGGAGCCAAATTCAACGTCGGCAATATCTTTCAGACGGAGCAGCGAACCGTCGGGATTGGTCCGTAGGATGAGGTTTTCGTACTGAGCCGGTTCAAAGAATTTACCGGTGTAGCGCAGTACATATTGCAGGGTCTGGGGGGCGCTATCGGCACTTTCACCCGATTTTCCGGGAGCCGCTTCTACGTTCTGTTTCCGAATCCCGGCAATCACTTCATCGGGCGAAATGTCGTAGGCGGTCATCCGATCGGGTTTGAGCCAGACCCGCATGGAATAGTCGCGGCTACCCATGATGGCGGCAAAACCGACTCCGTCGATTCGCTTAAGTTCGGCCAGTACGTTAATGTCGGCAAAATTATAGATAAACTTCTCGTCGACACTCGGGTCGTCGCTGATGATGTTGAGATACAGCAGCATACTGTTCACCTCTTTCTCCGTCACCACACCCGCTTTGATTACTTCCTCGGGCAGCTCATCCAGTACGGTCGTTACGCGGTTGTGTACGTTGACGGCCGCCAGATCGGGGTCGGTACCCACCTTGAAGAAAACCGTGATGAGCGTCGAGCCGTCATTACCCGAAATCGAGGTCATGTAGGTCATATCCGGTACGCCATTGATGGCTCGTTCAAGGGGCGTCGCGACGGCCTTGACGCACACGTCGGCGCTGGCTCCCGTGTAGCGGGTCGTTACCGTGACTGAAGGCGGTACAATTTCCGGAAACTGCGTAACAGGCAAGCCAAACAGCGCCAGTAGCCCCAGCAAGACAATCAGGACGGAAATAGCCGTCGAGAGTAAGGGTCTTTTAATGAAGGTGTTGAACATATTCGCTGAGAATCATTAATGGTCTTTATTCAGAATGGAAGAACCCCCACCACCCTAAAGGGACTAAAGCGAAGGCCAGAGGTAGCTCCTTTAGGGTGGTGGGGGTTTAGTGTAAGCCTATTACCGAGCCGACGCATACAGTGCTTGTAAATTCTTGGTAGGTAGCGGTTTCGGGACGATGGTCATGTCATCGCGAAGGCTTTGAATCCCTTCATAAACGATTCGGTCCCCCGGTTTAAGCCCCGACTGAACAACGTACAGTTGCTCGACCCGGCTGCTGGGAACAAAACTTCGGGCTTTCACTTTGTTATTGGCATCCACGACGTAGACGAAGTTTTTGTCCTGCACTTCAAAAACCGCTTTCTGTGGCGCCAGTACTGCATTGTCTACGTCGGTTTCCAGCCGAACTTTACCCGTGGCTCCATGACGTAGCGTCCGTTTGGGGTTGGGGAAAGTGGCCCGAAAGGCGATGGTACCGGAGTTGTCCTCAAATTCGGTTTCGGTCGTTTCGATTTTACCTTTATACGGATATGGCGAATCGTCAGCCAGCAGCAGATCGACTTCCCGGACTGTTGTTTTTTCGGGATCGCGCCGTTTCTTGATGAAAGACAGGTATTCTTTCTCCGATACGTGGAAATAAGCGTACATCTCCCGCAGGTCGGAAATGGACGTCAGCAGCGCCCCTTCTTCAATTAAGCTACCCCGTTTGAAGGGCAGTCGATTGATAACGCCGTCGAACGGAGCGCGGATGCTGGTCAGCGATACGTGAAAGCGTGCCTTGTTTAAAGCAGCTTTGGCACCGTTGATGGCTGAGCGGGCGGTGGCCATTTTTGATTTGGCCAGCTTTAATTCAGAAGGCGAGATGACGTTTTTATCCACCAGCAATTTTACCCGTCCCATCTCGACGTCGACGGATTGCTCTTCGGCTAAGGCACTTTCCAGCGCCGACTGCGCCCGATCGACTTCGACCTGATATTCAGTTGGGTTGAGTTGAAACAGCAATTGCCCCTTATGAACGGGCTGCCCTTCATCCACCAGAATTTTATCGAGATAACCCGCCACGCGGGCCCGAACTTCAACGTTCTGTACCGCTTCCAGACTACTGGTGTAATCGTGATCCAGCGTGGCGTCCTGAGGGGTCAATTGAATAACCGGAAGCGTTGGTGCAGATGCTTCCTGCTTTTTCTCGTTATGTGATGAGCAGGCGGCCAGCAAGGCACTAAAGAGAAAAACCGTAATGCCTGAGTAGATATGCATAGGAAAAGTTGGATTAACGACCATTGGCAAAATGGCACTCTCGTTTAAAGAGAAGCTTAAAAAATTCTTAGAATTTGCTTAGAGAAATAATAAAATCAGGGCCTCATCTTTAAAAAGCACAAAATCCATTCTAAGGAAACCCATTAAAACAAAACCGCTACCAGGAATCGGGGTCCCGGTAGCGGTCTAAACATTAGACATAGTCAACTACGAAAAAAGTTTTATTGATCAACCGTATCGGTTTCTGGTGCGGCAATCTTCGCTAAGTCTTTGTTCTCCGGGAAGAATGACAGCCCTTTCTGGAGCCACTCGTTTCGGACCGCGCTGTTATTTGTAACCAGTTCATTGTACGAAATCAAGTACTTGAACGCCAGAATCAGGTCTTTTTTGTAACGAGTTCGCTCCTCTGGTTTATCAGCTACCATGTTGATGAATTCTTCAAAATAAGGCTTCGCTTTGCCGTTACGTACCGCTTCTTCTGGCGCATATGCGTAGTAATTCGCTTTTGCCCTATATAATACGGTCGGCGCATACTCCGGAGATTGCTTCTGCGCCAGGGCAAGTGCTGAATCAGCCAGCGCAAAGCGGGCGGTATCCCGGACTAGTTTGCCCAAGCTATCGCGCTGAAAACCGAGCGTGTAGTTGCTCATGCCGTAGCGGAACAAGTCCTGCACATCGGCTTTGAATCCGTGTTTAGCTGCCGAATCGAGCGTAGCAACGGCCTGTGGATGCTTTTTGGCCCGGTAATAATATTTGGCAATGTCACTGTACAGATTTTCCGTTGTATCGAAAGGAGCGGCTTTGGCCAGGTTCAGTATACCTAGCGAATCATTGATGGCTTTGAGCGAATCACTCCCCGGATTGTCGATGCCTAAGTAAGCATTACCCAGGTATTTGTAATCGTCGGGCATGGCCTTATCCGGCGCTTTCTCCAGGAACGTACTGATGTTTTGAATTGCCTTCTGAGGCTGCTTCAGCGACGAATACGCCCAGCCTTCAATTCTATATACGATCGGGTTCTGCGCCAGTGCGGTGCGGTTGCTGTCAATCAGATTGACGGTACGTTGATAGTCTTTGGCCAGGAAGTGAAACTGAGCTTGCCGCAACAGCGTTTCCTGCCGCTTATCTTTCGATACGTTCACATACTGATCAATGTAGCTGGCCGCTTCTTTGTAGCGGTTCACCAGGAAATATAGTTCCGCCAGTTGGTTGTAGGCTGGGGCATAGCCCGAATTCGCGTCGATAGCTTTTTTGTAATTCTCGACGGCCAGATTCAGGTTGCGTCCCTGCCAGTAGATGTCGCCAATACGTTGGTACACGCGCGAAGCATTCATACCCAGTTCAAGAGCACTTTCGTAACGCGATACGGCTGTTCCGGCATCCCGGTTCAGATAATACGCATCTCCCAGCGCCAGTTGAATGGATGAGTTTTTCTTGTCGCGGTCGGCAGCCCGGTTCAGAAAATCAATGGCTTTTGCAGCATCTACGGCTTTGGGATACATTGGTTTAATCGAGCCGTTTCCAGGCGTCAGATAACCAGTATACGCTTCACCGACTCGGAAGAGAATCTCCGCGTTTTTGCCTTTGCTCTTATTGACCACCTCTTCGAGCTTAGGTCCTGCATTCGTCAGATCATTTTTGACCAGATACGTAATGGCTGACCCCGTTTGATTCAGCGGAACGCGCTTTTCGTCCAGTGGAATCCCTTTCTCAAACCAGGCGCGAGCTGAATCAGGCTGTCCGGCACGTAGATAACCGTAACCGGCGTCGAAATACGTTTGTACAGATGCATTCTGCTGGGCGTTACGGACGAGAATCGCCTTGGCTTCTTCGAGTCGGCCCAGATTCATCAGGGTATTTGCATCGGGGGCTGGGGTTTGTGCTAACGTAGTAACAGCCAGTCCCGATAGAAATAAGGTTATGTACGTCTTCATGGTAAGTTGGGTTTATTGCTCCTCTAACAGCACCAGGAGGTATGAGGAGCTTCTGCAAACTACCACGCAGACCTAAGAGAAAGCTTAAAGACTACTTAGAATTGGCTTAGAAACAAGTTTTTTTCGACAGGATTAACAGGATTCGCTGAACTGGTTGTTTTGCAGAATAAATCCTGTTAATCCTGTCGAAAGTGTAACAGCCTTATTTCTCAGTCGTTAGGATGGTTTGACCGGCTGGATACAATAGCTCAGCGTTGTCTTCAGCAGTAATAATAACGTCATCTGGTTTCGCAACGGCTGTTGCGTTTAAGGTCGCTGAGAGGTCTTTGCCGGATGGGCTAAGCTGGCCTAATTTATTCACCGAGTTGTCGCTCTGCTTCATCCGGACCATGTATGTATTTTTCGATGGCGTCAGATTTTCGGGTTCTGCCAGATTCCGTACGTCCACCGCCAGGGTGTAACTGCTGTTATTATCTTTCTTAACGTTTATGGTTCCATTGGCAGCCGGCACAACGGTCGACGTAACAAAACTCATTTTGGGCGTACAGGCGTTGATCATAAGGGCGATACATAGTCCTGTAGTAATACGTTTGATTATTGGTTTCATCAAGTTGAGGTGTTTATGATACAATTGTTTAATTAAGAGCGAATTAGTTTTTCGCTTCCAGCCGGTCTTTCACGTAAAGATCTTCGACGATAACCAGCAGTACGGCAATCAGCGGAGAGGCAAACAACACACCGACCAGCCCGACCAGAATCCCCAGCAATACCTGCCCGAAGAGCAGCAGCGCAGGTGGTACGGAAACAAATCGTTTGTCGAGCAGGGGGGTCAGGATGTAACCTTCCAGCGACTGCACCCCCATGTAGAGCGCGAAGACGTAGATAACATGATCGACTCCCTGCGGTAAAGCAACCAGTAAGGCCGGAGCCATCGCGATATAAGGACCGAGATTGGGAATGAAGTTCAGTACTCCGGCCATAATGCCCAGTACAATCGGAAAGGGAACGCCAAGCAGTGCCAGCCCTGCTCCGGTCGCTACGCCCACCACCGTCATGGTGATGGATCGGCTGATGAACCAGTTTTTCAGCGTCGTATAACACTGATCCATTACGCCCAACAGCCGTTTCCGATAAGCCGGATTGAACAACCGGACAAAGCCTTTCCGATAGCTGCCGGGACTGAAGGACAGATAGATACCCGTGATGATAACAATCAGAACGTTAACCAGTCCGCCGAGCGTTCCGGAAACGACGCCCGTTCCTGCGACAGAACGCCCTTCCCCGGTCCGCCCCCCGATAGTAATGCACTGGGTTGCTGTGGAATTCCTTCCAGTAATTCCCTCCCCCATTCAGTCTGCGACAGATTCTCTTTGAGTCGGTTGATTGACTCCGGCAACGAGTCCGCCAGTTGATCGGCCTGTTCGCTAACGGTGGGTGCCAATAGCCAGATGCCCCCGCCAATCAGCACGACAAGCATGCCCAGCACCAGCCCGACCGACAGACCGTAAGACAGGGACGTTTTGCGGCTTACAAAATGCCCCAGGGCGCTAATAACCACAGCGACCGTAATGCCGCCGAAGACCAGAAAGAAAAAGCTGGCTGCGTAACCGATCAACCAGAACAAAGCCGCGAGCAGCAAACTGATAAAGGCGGCCGTAGCTACCCGACGGGAAAAAGAAACCGAACGTTCCATGCTCATATTAAGTGTATTTTGAACCGCGTCAGTCACCCGGCCGTTGCACATCCTGCAGACTGGCGACGGGTGTTACGTTACGTCCCTGAATAACTGAAAGCGAGCCATCGTTTTCGAGTATGACAGCCGCTACGTCGTCGGGACTCTGTGCGCCGGAACTGCGCATAGCGGCCAGTAGTTCGTCTTCCGTAACGCGCTGCTGCCGCATGGCCTGTTTCAGATACTGGCCCTGATGAAATAACAGGGTTGGTTCACTTTTAATGAACCGGTTGAATCCCGGCCACCGCACCGACAGCCTGGCCACTCCATATTGCAAACCAATCAACAGCGCCACCGCCGTCAGACCATCTGCCACACCGGTTTGCTGCGAAACGATAATGGTCGATAACGTAGAGCCGAGCGCAACGGTCACCACCAGATCATAGGCATTCATTTTCGAGAACGTGCGCTTTCCCGAGATTTTCACTATGGTCAGTAGCCCAAAGTAGGCTAGTATGCCCACAACGATCACGCGCCCGATGCTTTGCCATCCCTTAAACAGCCAGTCAGCCAACGTTACCAGTTCATCCGTCATCATCGAGTCTCCTGTGGGTTATTGGTTGATCGCCCATTCACGTGATCCGCTACGTTCAGCTTAACCGGCGATTGGGACAAAACAGAACCATCGGGTTGATTGTCGAGCAGAACGACGGTATGCGGATACGGCATGTCGATACTGGCTTTGTCGAGCGCCAGTTTAATGCCCGTCACTACCTGATCACTGACTTTCAGTACGTTGGCCTGCTGCGATTCGACCCAGAAATAAACCGTCAGGTTCACCGACGAACCGGCCAGTTCCGTTACGTATACCCACGGGCCGGGCTCTTTTAACACGCCTGCGATACCGTTCAGCACCCCGTAAATGATGCTACGTGCTTCTTCAATCGAATCCGAATACCCAATGCCGACCACGAATTTTACCCGCCGTTTGGGGTAAGCCGTCCGGACCAGAATCGAACTGGTGTACACGTCGCCGTTGGGCAGAATAGACCGCTCGCCATCGTAGGTTTTCAGCCGGGTCGAGCGTGTGTTGATTTCCTCAACCGTGCCTTCGAACTCTTTCACCCGAATCTGATCTCCGACTTTGAAGGGCCGACGCCATAAGATCAGGATACCGGCGAAGAAATTTTGCAAAATATCCTTGAAGGCGAACCCAATGGCCACGGACGTAACGCCCAGACCCGCAATGATGTCGACGGGCTTAAACGAAGGGAACATCACCACGCAGGCAACCAGAAAGCCGATGATTGTAATCAACGTACTAACAATCCGGCTGACCAGGTTAGCCAGCGTACTGTCAATGGTATGGCTCCGAATCACCAGTTTGCTAATAACCTTTTTGATTCCTTTCGCCAGCAGCCAGAACAGCAGAAATACGAATACCCCCACAATGATGTAAGGCAGCCCGGAGGCCGTGTCCTTCATGAAGTCACGAACGGTGCGCCAGAACAAGATCAGGGCATCATTGATAGTGAAGGGTGGCGTATTGACCCGTGGAGGCTGGAAAAAATTCCAGAGTAAAAGCATACCGTTGCGCTTAACAGGGTTAAATTCTAGGCTCTTTACCGTCCTGTCGGACCGGCCCCTAAATCCCCTGAAGGGGACTTTGTCTGCGATTGAGCCAAGTCCCCTTCAGGGGATTTAGGGGTGAGGGCCGCAGATAAAATGAGGTTTATTTTTAGGTGCTCATTCAGCACTTAACAACACTACTTTTAAACAGGTCCATTGTCTTATTGGCCGATCACTGAGTCAGGTAAAAGGTTAGTTGGTTTATAAAACATGACCAGTGTTCCCAGACGTTTATTGGGTCCGGTAACCGGCGCCGACAGTTCATACGGCTTTTTGTTGTTGAAATACACGTCCTGCTGCTGAAGCAAATAACCCGGAAAGCGGCTGGTAAAGGCAATCCCCTGGTTTTTCTTGTTCGTCGAGATGGTCACCTTCCCGGCCGTATCAACCAGCAGGACTTCCTGAACACCCCGATCTTTAACCAGCGTATTGAAATACTCGTTAATTTCGCCCGATTTGTTCTGCAGCATCGCATTCCGTACAGCCCAGACAAACGTTTTCATGCCGAACTGAAGTTGCTGGCGGTCAATAGTTACCTGGTTGTTCTGAACTGTAGACCGAAAGGCATCGCGCTCGTGCTCAAACTGGCGGGGCAACTGCGTATTCTTATAAAGTAAATACCCAACGCAGAGCACTAACAGGACAATTACTCCGTAAAGAATAAGCATTTGCCTGGAACTGGGTCCGGTCGTTCTAGTTTCGTGTGTTGTCTGTTGTTCCGTATTCATAATCATCGTGGTTTTGGCAACGATTTCATTGACCGACAATCGTCCTGTACCGAATAAGTTACCTGTCCTGTATACCCAATCAAATGCATAACCGGTTCTGGTCGAACGGCTTATAACTCAACAAACACCTGTCAACTTAGACAAGGCTTAACGAAACCTTAGAATTTGGTTAGAGTGATTAAACGGCCAAATGTTCGTCGGGGTGCTGTATGTCTACATCAATACCAGCCAGCCCTTACCCTCGGGACCGGCCGGAAACTATGTTTTTTTGTATAAACAGAACGAATATGACAACTCTGGAGAAAAACAGAAGCTGGTTGAGAAGGTGCAGATGGTTCAGAGAACTATTATGATGACATGAATCAATTAATAGACATCACTCTGACATCGGGGCAGCACCGCAAAGAGCGATTCGAAGAATTGCTGGCTAAAACATCGACAAAATATAAGGCAGTTTGGGAGTCTTTAGCCTTATATGATTTACATGACTAAAGCGGAAGTCATTGCCATTAATCATAACCAGGTACGTTTGTTCTGAGGCAATTTGTCGCACCTGACAGTTTTCTACACGAAGAAAACTGGATTTTCTACTGAAAGCTGTACAGGCCGAGCTGTTTAGTAATCCATTGTATCCCGACATTCACCAAAAGGCAGGGGTGTATCTGTTCAGCTTAATCGGCAATGATATTTTTTCAGGATGGCAAGAAACGGACGGATTTACAGGCAGTCCTCATATTTTTGTTGTTTAATCAATATGAATTCGTGCCTTCCGTCAATGACGAAATCCTGATCGACTTCACACTGACGGTGGCTTCGGCTCATCACACACTGGAGTTGGTACAGGATTGGTTAAAAGAGCATAATCAACCGATGGCCTAATTAGGGTATGCTCTCCGGTTTTGGACCAGAACAATTCAGGACCACGTCTCTATCAAATTGGCATATAATTCCCGTACTTGGCGTTTTTCGTAGTCGGTCGTAAGCGTCTGGTCGGCGTACTGAACCAGCATATTGACCTGCTCACGGAGAATGGGTTTGTGGTCAGCGGAGCAAACCGCTTCGTTGATCAGGGCCAAGGCCCGCAACAATCGTCTCTGCACGGCATGATTCCCTTTGGCATTAATGCGTGGCAGATCAAACGCCAGCCGGATATAATCGGCAAAGGCCGCACTCCGCACCAGCACTCGCAAATGCTGCCCGTCGGAACGCAGTCGAGTTGGAAACTCGCGTTTCGCCAGTTGTTCACAGATGGCACCCAGGTAATCCACCGCCATGATGGCCGTCGTAGTGTCATTAATTCCAGGTGAGAGGGCTTTTAACGCAATGTCGACTAACTGCTGAATGCCGAACCCTACGTCCTGTTCCACGTTTCGGTGCCGACCAATACTGACGTATTCCATTAGACCATCCGGCCAGTCCACTTCCTCCGGGTCAGGTCGTTCCATGCCGCTACGTACCGAAAAGAGTACAGTACCTTCACCCACAAAAGCGCCCATTTCTTTCTCGATACGTATCACAACCCGGTTTTTTGTCGCCCAACGCAGAAGTCCGTCGGTGTTAATGAGTTGCAGATAGCCCGACTGTTTCGTCTTGACTGGGTACCACCCCCTTTGCTCATCAGCGTACCGGAGGGCTGCTTCCGCTTTTTGAGGATCGTCGATGGGTTCGCCAAACTGATCGGGAAACAAATCGACAATGGCTTTACCGGTTTCGTGGAAAATACGTTGAACAATCGTACCCGTCTGGAGCGACTCGGCAATGTGATGAATGAAAAAGATTAGGGCCGCCACGCCACCCAGGGCTAGGATCAAGCCCGCCAATACCGCCGTAGAGGGAACGAACTTAACTTCATCGGTGCCGCGAATAGTCCCCAAAACAATCAGGCAGTAAGCAAATACACCCACAAAATACCCCATCACGACCTGATTGACGCGGTCACGCATGAAGTTGCGCAACACGCGCGGAGAATACTGGTTACTGACCTGCGAAATAGTCGATAACGTGAGAGAAAAAGCCAGCGTAGCCACCGTCAGCATGGACCCCGCAATGGCCCCTAGCATGGCTCGTGCTCCCTCGGCACCCGTACCAAACAGGAGCGGAAATTGCTTTTCGCCATGCCAGCTCGTGTGGGCATCAAACTCCACCAAACAGTAGGCCAGTACAAAGGAAGTCAGTACCAGCAACCCTGGCACGAACCAAAGTGATTCACGAAGTTGCTGCCAATACTGGCGAAGGTGGGTGGTCATTGCTGGAACAATAAAGTCAATGAGACAAACCAGCCAGTGACCGAATAGTTATTTGGTTCAGTACTTAACGCAAATGCAATTCAGTCAATTACTTGATGAATGGCTTCGAAACTGTAAGCAAAATTGGGTACCAGCGGTTAGCGAACTATGGGGCCTTCATTGACAACCCGCTGCAACACCCGGTTGATTGAGTAGAACACACCGTTCGTCGCCCGGATGTCTGGCTGGATAACCTCCGCCACTGTACCTCGCCCATCTTTGATGGTAATGTCATTGCCCTGTTTATGCACGACCAGGATTTGCCCACTCAGGTTGGTTAAGTTCTGGCCGTCTCGCAATTGATCCGACGTCAGTCGACCTTTCACCACATGGTAAGCCAGAAACTGAATGAGTCGATTTTTGCTCGACGGCAGCAGCAATTCGTTCAGTTTACGCTCCGAAAGTTCGGAAAATGCCGCATTGGTAGGCGCAAATACGGTATTGGGCCCTTTACCATTGGCCTGGCTGAGCAAACCCGACACCTTCAGCAACTGAAGCAAGGTAGTGTGCTCGGCCGGTTTAGCTGCGCTGAGGCCCAGACTGGTACCGGTCTGTACCCCACTGGCTTTTAACGTAGGATTGTTTACACTATTTGTTTGTGCAACTACGAGTCTACATAGTAGCAGCAATACACTGCAGAAAATTAGTCGTCGATTGAATTTCATGGGTAGCTATCAGAAAAAACGGGCATAGCTTGTTCGCTTAGTTTTCAATACTGTCTTCTCGTGAAAAGGTGTTTTAAATTTTGCCATTAACTGTCAAACTTATGGCTTGACAGGTCGCTTATCCAGCCACCCATTCAGCCTGGAAACCTGCTTTTCGAACAGCCGCCAACACCATATCAGCGATGCGGTTATCGGTGGTCTGCACCGTCAGTAATCTGTCGTCAGATTCCGTATTGATGTTCCAACCGTCTAGTTGTTCAATGTCGTTCAACGGTAACGTGACAGCCGCTACATCGTCACTATTTTTAATGTTTGTTTTAAAATTTAGCGTTTCCATAAGTTCGTCGAGTTTGTTTAGACACTTAACTAAAAGAACCAAAAACTGTCCCGCAGGCGAAACTCGACGGAGCCTAGATAGGCATCTTTGGTAAAGATCGCTGCCCGATACATCCCTGGCTTTACATTAGCTTCCGGTGTAAGCGTAAACGAGATGCGTTGTGGATTTCGGGCAAAATTCACCGCCTGCGTCGCATGAACCGGAATTACTTCGTCGACATCGGGCAAGGTAATGGTCGCATTGTGAGGAGGGGGCATCATGGGTTTCTGCTGTTCGTCGGTCAGGCTCAGGTAAACTTCCTGCATTCCCTCCAGTTTCAGGATTGCCGGTACCTTCAGCGAAACGGTCAACGTAGCCGCTTTTTTGGCTTTGACCGTTACTTTTTTATTTGCCTTGCTGATCTCAACCCGGAAGGCATCACCTGTAATGGCCGAACGGGGTACCATCGTCAGTATTCGCGTGTCTAGGCCCTTTTGCTGTTGTTCCAATTCTCTGTTTTGCGTCGTCAGCAGCGCATTCGCTTGAGTCTGCCAGTTTATTTTATCGTGCATTGCTACCATCTGATTTTCCAGACTATCGCGGGTAATGTTTAGTTGGCTTAGAGTCTGGTTCAGAGTCCGAATGGTGCGCGTCTGGCCAGTAATACTACGTCGCAGATTGATCAGACTCCGGTCGCGCTGGCTTACCTGTTCGTGTAAGTCGTTGATGTGATTACCCAGGTATTCTTTCTCATCACCCGCCGTTTCGAGCTGGCGTTTCAGATCACGATTGTCGCCTTCCAACTGAAACTTAACCGACAACAAGGAATCGGCTCGCTGTTCAGCCTGTTCGTATTGATGAGTTAACGTGCGATTGTTACTCCAGTAAAGCCCACCCGATACGCCTATTCCGATCAGCATGGCCAATACCCAGGCCAGGTTTGTTGAGTTACGTTCCGTTGTTTCCATAAGTCACAGTTGTTTATATCACGTACAGGAATGCGACAAAGCTGATACGAAATCGTTACAGAGGACTTAAAGAAACCTTAGAATTTGCTTAGATGATGCGCTTAACTAAATCAACCCCGGTCAATCTGCGTTACGTATGAAAAGGTTGGTAAACTTCAAATGCAATTTCCCTCACTGTCATGGTATGCGCGTGTGCTGGCCTGGCTCGACCAGCATGTGTTTCGTCGGTTCTATACAGAACGTATTCGGCGAATTATCTTACAAAGCTTACCGTTCTGGGTGTCTTCTTTGGTGGTTGGATTGACCGCCGTTGGCTATGAAGAACTGTTTGTCTGGGCCGAACACCTGAGCTTTACTTGGTTAAGCAAACAGCCAGTACTAGCTTTCGTGCTGACGCCCCTGACGTTTGTGTTGGCCTGGGTAATCGTGTGGAGATTGGCGCCAGCGGCTAGGGGAAGCGGTATCCCGCAGGTGATGGCCGGTATCGAGTTGTCGACACCAGCAACTCACGGTCGTACCGCCTATTTGCTTAGTCTGCGTGTGGTGCTTATTAAAATCCTGAGCAGTGTGATACTACTGATCGGTGGCGGAGTCATTGGTCGGGAAGGTCCAACGATTCAGATTTCGGCCGCGATTTTTCGAGCCATCAATCGGTTGCAACCTTCCGGCTGGCCGCAGTTGTCCCGTCAGATTGCGTTGGTTACGGGCGGAGCGGCTGGTCTGGCAGCGGCCTTTAATACGCCCCTAGGTGGGATTGTCTTCGTAGTTGAAGAGCTTACTCAAACCCACCTCACCCGCTTCCGAACGGCGGTTTTCACAGCCGTCATCATCGCAGGAATGACGGCTCAGGCGATTCAGGGACCTTATCTGTATCTGGGCTTTCCGAAGGTGGTCGTTACAACGGGCTGGGTACTGGGTGTTGTGGTACTTGTCGCTATTTTCTGCGGTCTGGCGGGGGCGGTTTTTGCCAAAACACTACTATGGCTTAATGCCCGGCGTCGGCGGTATCGGACCTGGCCGGAACAGCTTGGCTGGGTAGCTGGATGTGGGTTACTACTGGCTGGACTTGCTTTCTGGATAGGTATCGATGCCATAGGTACGGGTAAGCCCATTATCAACCGGCTGTTGTTTCAAAATAACCATCTGACTCCCTGGTATCTTTTTCCGGTGCGCTTTGCGGGCATGGCGCTTAGTTACAGCAGTGGAGCCGCCGGTGGTGTATTCGCTACGTCGCTAAGTGCAGGTGCCATTCTTGGAGATTTGATTGCGCGACTCACCAACGTAGCGCCCAGTGATACCAATCTGATTATTCTGGTCAGTATGGTTAGTTTTCTGACGGGCGTGGTACGTTCACCCTTTACGGCGGCCATT
>NZ_JBMDWV010000292.1:0-24197 GCF_048594605.1 Spirosoma sp. | reverse complement strand
GGCTACGGAAGAGAAAACGGGGCTAAAAGACGCTGTTCGGACGGCATACGGCGAAGTGAACGGCCTGACCGTTACGATAGCCGTCATGGATTTTAACTTTATTGGCGGCTCGATGGGGTCAGTTGTGGGCGAGAAAATTGCACGGGCTATTGACCACGCGCTTGAAAGCAAAACGCCGTTTCTGATGATTTCGCGCTCGGGGGGGGCTCGCATGATGGAAGCGGGTTTTTCGCTGATGCAAATGGCCAAAACATCCGCTAAGCTAGCCTTGCTGGATAAAGCCAAACTTCCCTACGTATCACTCCTGACCGATCCAACTACAGGGGGCGTTACGGCTTCCTACGCCATGCTAGGCGATTTTAATATTTCAGAACCAGAAGCTTTGATTGGTTTTGCAGGTCCGCGCGTCATTCGGGAAACAATTGGTAAAGATCTTCCTAAAGGGTTCCAGAGTGCCGAATTCGTTCTTGAACATGGATTCCTGGACTTCATCGTTGATCGGAAAGATCTGAAAGACAAAGTGGTGACTTTATTTAGAATGTTACAATAGCAGTGAGCATGGGGCGCAGGGCATAGGGTTGATGTAGAGTTCCCATGCCCTGTGCACTCTGCTCGCTGACCCACGCCCATGCGCCTTGTCTCCCATCCGGTTCTTTGTAATTACTACGTTACGTATCGCTGCAACGCGAGTTGTAGCTTTTGTGACATATGGGAGCGGCCTTCGCCATACGTAACGCTGGAAAATGCCAGGCAAAACCTGCGTGATCTAAAACGGTTAGGCGTTCGCGTGGTCGACTTTACGGGGGGAGAGCCTTTACTTCACCGGCAATTGCCCGAGCTGCTTCAGGAAGCCAAACAACTTGGCCTGATTACAACCGTTACCACCAACGCCCTGCTTTATCCCAAACAGGCTGAGCAGTTAAAGGGGCTGGTTGATATGCTTCATTTCTCTCTCGACTCGCCAATTGCTGAAGAGCATGACCGTTCGCGTGGAGTACGATGCTTCGATAAGGTGATGGAATCGATCGCTATTGCCCGACAGCTTGGCGAACGCCCCGATATTCTGTTCACGGTTTTTGAGCATAATGTCCACCAAATTCGGCAGATGTACGAGGAAATCTGCCTGCCAAATGATCTGGTCCTTATCCTGAATCCGGTGTTCGAGTATAATTCTGTTGAAGTGGGCGCCCATTTTTCGGACGATACGTTGCGGCAAATGTCGTGGTGGGGTAAGCAAAAAAATGTTTACCTAAACGACGCTTTCGTTCAACTTCGTCGCGATGGGGGGAATCATGTCGATGATCCCGTTTGCCGGGCGGGTAGCACAACGGTTGTCATTTCGCCTGAAAATAAAATTGTATTACCCTGCTATCATTTGGGTCTGAAAGAATTCCCAATTGCTAATAATCTGTATGACCTTTATCGCTCCGACGAAGTGCAGAAGCTGGTAGCTTTGGAAGGTCGATTGCCGGGTTGCGAGGGTTGTGCCATCAACTGCTATATGCAACCGTCTTTTGCCGTTGAACTGACTAAGTATTTCTGGCAGGCGCTTCCCAGTACCCTAAAATACAACTGGATAAAAGGTACCTGGAAACAACTGATCTAGTTATTTTTTGACAATCTTTCGGAGTAGCGGACGACCATTCACATCAGCGCGAAGAAAATAAACCCCCGATGTTAGGCCACTCATGTTGATAATCTGCTCATGCTTCCGGGCCATCTTAGTGAAGACCGATTCATGAAGCTTTCGGCCGTTTATATCCACTAACTGAACCACCGCCGTCGAAGCATTACTGCTCTGGATAAGTACCTGTAGCCAGTCATCAACCGGATTGGGGAACGTAGTGAACGTCATATCTGAGTCAACATAGTCTGTTATGGCTGTAACAACCGCTCCTGCTCCTTCTACGGCCGGTTCATAAGGGGGCATAATGCTGGGGAAACCCGGTAAATCATCTACCACTAAGGTAATTTCCTGCGTTGTTTGGCTAATTAGAATCCCATTCCGGTATTCTAATACGTATAAAGCAATGCTGTGATTACCCAATTGGACAGGAGCATTCCACACCAGCTCACCTGTTTTACTATTGAGCTTGAAAGTACCTTGCCGTGTTACGTCATTTGGAAACTGATAAGCAGGAACTGGCTTAGTGAGGCAAGGTTCTTTGTCCGTACTCGTCAATGGCTTCGTTAAACTATAGACCAGACTATCACCTTCCGCATCTGTCGCCTTTAGCAAAATGGTTGCTTTCTGATTGACGCCGATGTGAAAACCGGCTTCTGGAAAACCGGGTGCAGGCGATTGATTCGTTACGTTGGTAACAATTGTTGTATTTAGATGAAATGGCTGATAATCAGCATTAGGTATATTTTTTGCAACGGTTCGATTAGGTATTGAGACGCTTAACGCGTAAGTACTTGCACCTGCGTATGTATGAATTATCCGATAAGTATTTAAGCTGACTAGTCTATTTAGTGATACTACCTGACTTTGCCGGGATACAATGCCGGAAGTACCATCGCCGAAACAAACGCTTACCGACATTGCCTGATTAGCGGCTTCAGTACCCATAACCTGATCCATATAAAGAGATACGGTTATTTCGTAAGTAAGTGCCGAACCTGAAATTGACTTGGCCTGAATATAACCGCCGATCAAGTGTGTCGCTTGCGCCAGTTGAGCGCATAATAGCGTCAGAATCAGAAATAAAGAGAGCTTCATGCTACGTTAAAACCTAGGCGTTAATTATACACATAACTCATAATAGACATATTCTTATATGCTTGGCTTTAAGGATTTAGTAAGCGGTATTTCCGTATCTTTCCCGCTATGTTGTACACCGCTGAACAGGCTGCTCAGTTACCCCTTGAAGGGCTCCGATACCTGCATACGTCGCTCGATGATCACGTGCTGACCGTCACGCTAAATCGACCGGAAAAAAAGAATGCGCTTAATCCGTCAATGCTTAACGAACTGGCTTTTTCACTGACGTATGCGCATTATGCTACCGATGTCTGGATGGTTGTCCTAGCTGCTGCGGGTGATACGTTCTGCGCCGGTATGGACCTGAAAAGTCTGGCACTGGGCGATGCTGAAATTGCTACGGTTCCGGCACCAGCGGGACCGGTACGGTTAGGCGAGTTGATGGCGAGTTTGCATAAGCCCTGCATCACACGGGTACAGGGTCCTGTGTACGCAGGAGGTTTTTTACTGGTAGGAGGCAGTACCTACATCGTAGCGACAGAATCGGCTACGTTCAGTTTGCCGGAAGTCAAACGCGGGCTGTTCCCGTTTCAGGTGCTGGCTGTTTTGCTGGAAATCATGCCAGCACGTACCGCACTTGACCTTTGTTTACGGGCCAGAACGCTTACAGCCTCCGATGCGCAAACCGTTGGCTTAGTAACGAACGTAGTGTCGACTGAAAAGTTAGATGACACGATTAGGCAACTAGCCGATGAATTAAAACAGATGTCGCCCACGGCTATGCAATTCGGCTTGCGGGCCTATCAGCAATTAAAAAGCCTGCCATCCGACGAACAGCAGGCTTTTCTGTATGACCAGTTTCAGCAGCTTCAGCAAACGCCCGATGCCAAAGAAGGCATGTCGGCTTTCCTGGAAAAGCGGAAACCGACCTGGGGCGGCCATCATAAATAATAGCGGCCGGGCTATTTAGCTGCGCATATCTACGCTGGTAAGACCCGGATCGCCTTCCCAGAAGATGACCCGCCATGCGCCCATCAAAAGACGTGTATACGTATTATTGGATCGACGGAGAATCCTATTGTTAAAACTGTCGCAAAGCCGTTCAGCAAACCAGTCTTTGGGATAAAATCTGAAAAGATAACCAGAATAGCGAAATTCGATGTCGCAGTCATTCGAACCGGTGGTTCTTTTCCAGCCCCAGTAATTCCAATTTCTATTACCGGATAGTTTGGTTGATACATATGGGAAATCGGCAGCTGTACAGGCCATGACTTGCGCAGCCCGGGCATTAGCCGACGGTTCCGGGTTGAAGTTTGGTACATCAATTGGGTGCTTTACAGATTCCCGTTCCAGCAAGCTATAAAGTAGCGAATCCGCAAGCTGATTGTATGGTACGCCATATAAAGCTACAGATTGCCTGTTGACAGCACTACGTAGTGAATTGGCCTGTTGGAGTGAACCCGTTACCATCTGACGTTGTGTCTGATTAAGTTTCACACCCGATTGAGCCAACTTTTGCACGAGCCGCTCCTGATCAATCTCTGTCTTCACTTTATTAAACAACTCTAATTCGTCAAAACTCAGGGCTTTATATTCCGCTGTAATGGCATCGTATTCCTCCTGAGTTCCTTCCCGCAGCGTACGTTCCAGTAATCTGGAAATCTTTTCATTGCCCGGAGCCGCCGTGGGTGTTGATGCAGGCTGAGCTAATTCTGTAATTTTTTGATCGCAACTCATAGTGGCCCCTAACAGAACACTCATGGCTACACACGTAGTAAGTAAACGGGAAGTTTTCATGGTAATAGGATTTAGGGTGAAAAAATGAACGGGTAAACAAGTAGTGTTCCGGACAGCACGAATTGTCGTGTAATCATTGCCCATTAAAACATATACAAGTGTATGAAAAAAGTTGATTAAACGGTAGCATATGTTATTTTTTATTTAAAAAATTGAGTTTTCCGAATGCAATTAACGCAAATGAGCCGCTGGTTGATTAACCAGCGGCTCATTTGCGTTCGATGATTTTATGACTGATTAATCACATTTTCGGCGCGTATCGATAATATTCTGGATTTTCCAGTTGCCGTTCACCTTCACCAGCGTAAACGCATTGACTCCGCAGTGACTTTTTTTCGACTGATAATAAAAGGTGTAGGGCGTCCAGGCAGTAGCGAGTTCGGCGTCAATCTTAATTTCCATTCCTGTCAGTTGCTCGTCCAGAGAAGACGGTGGTGCTTTCGCAACCGAAGCCGCAAACTTCCCAATATCTTCGTTACGTACTGATACGTTGCCTTCTTTGCTTTTTACGATCGTTTGCAACGTAGCACCGGGCAAAAAAGCATTTTTGACTTGGGTTGAGTCGTTTTTGCGCATACCATCAAAGAGCTGCTTAATGGTTGTTGAAACGGCGGCTTCGTCGGTATTGGTTTGTGCAAAAACCGGTAACGTAGCGAGAAGTAACAAGAGCGTTTTCATGGGCGAACAAAGAACTGATTTCGGAGTATGACTAAACGTTCGAAAAAAGAAAATTCTGCTAAATGTATTGATTCAGAATCATTTCGTACAGCTCCTGCCTGCCACTGAGTTGCTTAGGCTCTCCATTGTTCATTGCATACTCCCGCAGATCTTCCAGGGTAAGTTCACCTTTTTCGAACCGCGCACCTTCGCCCGAATCGTAGCTGGCGTAGCGTTCAGCCCGTAATTTTTTATACTGCGATTTGTTCAGAATGGCTTCAGCGGCAATAGCGGCTCGTGCAAACGTATCCATCCCGCCAATGTGGGCGATGAAAATATCTTCCAGATCCGTTGAATTTCGGCGGGTTTTCGCATCAAAATTCACACCACCGGATTTCAGGCCACCCGCTTCCAGAATTACCAGCATGGCTTCGGTCAATTCATAGACATCTACCGGAAACTGATCAGTATCCCAGCCGTTTTGGTAATCGCCCCGGTTCGCGTCGATACTGCCAAGCATGTTATTATCAGCCGCTACCTGTAGTTCGTGCGCAAAGGTATGATTCGCCAGCGTAGCGTGGTTCGTTTCGATATTCAACTCAAAATCGTCCTGCAAACCAAACTTATTCAGGAAGCCTACCACCGTAGCCGCGTCGAAATCGTACTGGTGCTTGGTTGGCTCCATCGGCTTTGGTTCAATGTAGAAAGCTCCTTTGAATCCTTGCTTGCGGGCGTAGTCCCGGCTGATTTGCAGGAATTTACCCAAGTGCTCCTGCTCTCGCTTCATGTTGGTATTTAGCAGCGACATATACCCTTCGCGACCTCCCCAGAACGTATAGCCCGAACCACCTAACTCAATGGTTGCGTCGATGGCATTTTTTACCTGCCAGCCGCCGTGTGCCAGTACGTGAAAATCAGGGTTAGTCGAAGCGCCATTCATGTAGCGTTCATGCGAGAACAGATTAGCCGTTCCCCACAGCAGTTTTACACCACTGGCAGTCTGTTTCTGCTTGGCGTAGTCAACAATCTTGCGAAAATTTTTCTCAAACTCGGCGTTGGAGTTTCCTTCGGGCGCTACGTCTACATCATGGAAACAGTAGAATTCCATGCCTATTTTCGTAATGAACTCGAAAGCCGCGTCCATTTTGTCGTGAGCGGCTGCCAGCGGATCGGAATTGGCGTCCCACGGAAAGTGCTTAACGCCTGGTCCAAACGGGTCGGCCCCGGTTCCACAGAAGGTATGCCAGTAGGCGGTAGCAAACCGGAACAAGTCTTTCATGGGTTTCCCCAGAATAGACCGATTCGCATCGTAAAATTTGAACGCCAGCGGATTGTCAGATTCGCGGCCTTCGTACTGAACTGGCTTATCGAGAAAAGGGAAATACGTTTTTTCGCCGAGAGTTAGTTTTGTTGTAGGCATGATTGACTGGTTGAAATAATAACGGACTGAAAAGTTAAAAATAAGTGGACCTTACTCTCTATAAAAAGCGATTAAATCACTTCCCGGCGCGTCTTTGCTTTGCCCTGTTCGGAAATGGCTCCGCTTTCCTGGCGCGTCATTTTTTTGATGTACTTTACTCGGCGGAAACGTAGTGCGCTCCAATCATCGTCGATTGCTACCATTCGGACGGGTTCAAAGCCTAGTTTGCCTAACGTAGCCCAACCCGTATCACGATTAAAGCGAAGCGTCGCCCGGTCGCATTTATATTTTTTTGAACTGCCTTTGGGATAAGCCATCCACAGAACCGCATTATCCTTCAACTTTTCGGTCAAAACCTGACTCAACGTATCGACTTCTTTCTGCGTTTTAACGAAGGCTATGGCAAAATTACCGTCCTGAATCTGTTCCGGATCAGTAACGATGGCCGTCAGTGAACGCATCTCATCAACAGCGGGCAGAAATTCATCCGGCGCATTGATAACGACAATTTCGGGCTGGGCTTTGTAATTCAGTTTTGCGAAAACTAGGTTCATTAGCTTTTCCTCTTTTGTCGGCTGATCGGTAATTCCCGAATCCGAATTTTATCTTCCTCAAAAATAATCAGTGCACCATCTTTTAATGGCTGGCTAATCAACGACCAATTATTCACCAGAAGAGTGAAAAAAAGGCTAGCACTGATTTTATCAATCCGAAATAAAACGACCGAAGGTTTAGTGGTACTGAGGAATGAAAGCAGTGTACCAAAATCGGTATCATGCGTTAAAATAACTTCGCCTGTGATAGCAGCCTCCTGTATAATAGTAAAATCACTGGTTGTTGGTTCCATGCACAAAGGAACCCAGCGGTATGAATGGCCAATAGTCGTCAGACTTTCTCCTAAAGAAGGCGGCATATTAACATCAAGTAGAAAATTCATCTATCAGGCAGCCTTCTGAAGCGGAAAAAAATTCTCATGCAGCATTTCGGATGAAAAAGATAAAGCTTCGAGTATGTCTTCGCGCTCCAGAAAAGGAAACTCGGTTAGCAATTCTTCATAAGTCATTCCGCTACTTAGATACGCCAATAAGGAAGTGACGGGAAATCGGATACCACGTATACACGGTTTACCGGTACATACGTCGGGATCGATTGTAATACGTGAATATCTTGGATGAGCGTATTTCATGTCGAGTTGTTTTTGGCGAAATTACAGACAAACTGATTACAGTTTAGTAATGGTTTCTAGGGCCAGCAGCCAGCGTCCATACGCTTCCCGATAAGCTTCCTGTGCACGCATGTCGGGTTCAATGGTTTTCGTTACGTGAAGGCCGGTAAAAGCTTCCTGTGCATTTTTATAATGACCCAGTCCCAATCCGGCACCGCGCGCAGCTCCCTGAGCACCATCGGTATTATACAGTTCAATTGTAGCACCCGTAAGGTTAGCTAACGTATCGCGGAAGAGTGGGCTCAGGAACATATTGGCTTCCCCGGCCCGGATGGTTTGGAGGCCAACGCCAACGCTTTCCATAATCTGAATGCCGTAGTAAAGCGCAAACACGATGCCTTCCTGCGCGGCTCGAATCATGTGAGGTAAGCCATGACGTGTCAATTGCAGACCATGAAACGACGCGCCCAAATCCGAATTTTCGAGCATCCGTTCAGCGCCATTGCCAAATGGTAAACACACCAAACCATCGGCACCAACGGGCGCTTCGTGCGCCAGTACGTTCATATCGGCATAGCTGATGGAACGTTGCAAAACCTGATTACGTAGCCAACTATTCAGAATACCCGTACCATTTACGCACAACAAAACACCGTATCGCGGAGCCTCAGCCGTATGACTTACGTGCAGGAACGTATTAACCCTTGATTTCGGATCGTATTTGGCCTGGTCGCTAACACCGTATACTACGCCCGACGTACCGGCGGTAGCGGCAATCTGACCGGGTTCCAGTACGTTCAACGACCACGCATTATTGGGCTGATCGCCAGCACGATACGTAACAGGCGTTCCGGCAGAAAGGCCCAGTTCGGTAGCCGCCGAAGTCGTTAATTCGCCCTGTGGCGCAAACGTTGGCTTTATGGTCGGAATAAGTGCTGTGTTAAAACCGAAATAATCGAGTAAGAATTGAGCGGGCTCATGTGCCTGAAAATCCCAGAAGGCTCCTTCTGATAAGCCCGACGCAGTTGTAACGATCTCACCCGTCATGCGGGCAGCCAGGTAATCGCCGGGGAGCATAAAATGAGCAACTTTCGCGTAAACGTCAGGTTCGTTGGCTTTTACCCAGGCCAGTTTTGCCGCCGTGAAATTGCCCGGCGAATTGAGCAGATGGTGCAGCGTACGGTCGTGGCCGAGCGCATCAAAAGCCGCATTGCCATAAGGAACAGCCCGACTGTCGCACCAGATGATCGACGGACGTAATACGTTAAACTCCTTATCAACCACCACCAGCCCGTGCATCTGATACGAAATGCCGATCGCTTTTACGTCGTCAGGATGAATGTTAGCCTGTTGCATGACAGACTTGCTGGCCAGGCACGCGTTTTGCCACCAAAGTTCGGGTTGTTGTTCAGCGAAACCCGGCTGCGGGGCTTCGATGATCATTTCGGGTTGAGGAAAGAAGGCTGAAGCGACAACCTTGCCACTATCGGCATCAACTAAACAAGCTTTAACAGACGAACTGCCGAGGTCGAATCCAAGAAAATACATGCGGTTATTGGCTAAGGAAATTCTACGCGAAAGTACCGTCAACTTTGGTAAAGTTTCAAACTTTGGTAAAGTTTAGTCGGCATGTTAGACGTAGCAGTTCAGCAAAGTCAATGAATTTGCCATTACCCGCCTATCTTGCATATTATTTGCTTGCTATGAAAAGACGCCTTAGCCTTTCGTTTTTCTTCTTTGTACTCTTTGTATCGGGGTCCGCCCAAACGCCCACCCCAGCATCCAACTGGACGAATTATTACTGGCCTGCTCGCTGGATTCTGCACCCAACGGCTCCTGCCCGACAATACGGAATTTATCACTTTCGCAAAGCCATTGAGCTATCGCAGAAACCAGCCCGGTTTGTTGTACACGTATCGGCGGATAATCGCTATCGGCTGTTTGTGAATGGAAAATCGGTAGCACTGGGGCCGGCACGTAGCGACTTGCAGAACTGGAATTACGAAACCCTCGATCTGGCGCCGTATTTGCAGCCAGGACGTAACGTATTGGCTGCGCAGGTATGGTACATGGGCGAAGGAGCGCCGTTTGCGCAGATGAGTTATCAGCTTGGCTTTTTGTTGCAGGGCGATGGCGAGGTCGAAAAAATAGCCAATACCGACGCTACATGGAAAATCTTTCAGAATCCGGCGTATACACCTATTAAAAACGATATTCCTAAACTCCGAACTTATATTGTAGCTGGCGACGGCGACCGGGTTGATGCGGCCCAGTATCCGTGGGGGTGGGAGCAGCTTACTTTTGATGATAAAGCCTGGGTAAATGCTAAGCCGCTCAACTTTCCAACCAAACCACGCGGACTCGGAACGGACGGAAACTGGGGATTAGTGCCACGTACCATCCCGATGATGGAGGAAAACACGGTCCGACTGGCAGCCGTCCGACGTAGTGAAAACGGCAAAATGGATAATGCTTTCCTACAGGGTAAATCGCCTGTAACCATTCCTGCGAACACGAAAGCTGTATTTATGCTTGACCAGGGCCATCTGACGAATGCTTATCCCGAACTTACCGTCAGTCGCGGAAAAGGGGCTGTCGTTACGTTGTCCTATGCAGAAGCGCTGATTGATGCGAAGGGACAAAAAGGAAATCGAAATGAGGTTGAAGGGCGTACCATGCGTGGCTTTGATGATCAATTAGTAGCCGATGGCAATGCTAAGCGCACGTTTCGGCCACTCTGGTTTCGGACGTATCGGTATCTGCAACTAACCGTCGAGACGAAAGGTGAACCGCTGGTGCTGGACGATTTGGTTGGTCAGTTTACGGGTTACCCATTTGAGCAAAAAGCGCAGTTTGCCACGAGCGATACAACGCTGAAATCACTTTGGAATGTCGGCTGGCGAACGGCCCGATTGTGCGCGGGTGAAACGTATTACGACTGTCCTTACTACGAACAATTGCAATACACCGGCGATACGCGCATCCAAGCCCTGATTTCGCTCTACGTAACGGGGGATGACCGGCTCATGCGCAAAGCCATTATGGATTATGACCATAGCCGCTTCAATGATGGTTTGACCCAAAGTCGTTATCCATCGGCTGATTTTCAGGTAATTCCAACGTTTTCACTATTCTGGGTTTGTATGATTCATGATTACTGGATGCATCGGCAGGACGACGCCTTTGTCAAATCGATGCTGCCGGGTATTCTGAGCGTACTAAACTGGCACGAACAACGTATCGCCAAAACTGGTCTGAACGGCCCAATGGAATGGTGGAATTTTGTGGATTGGTCGAAGTGGAAGAACGCAAAAGACGAAATTTCCGGTGGTGTTCCGGCGGGTGCCCGAAAAGGCGGGTCAAGCATTCTTTCCCTGCAACAGGCTTATACCTATACCCGAGCGGGCGATTTGCTGGCCCATTACGGCCGTAATGAAGAAGCTGAACATTACCGGGAACTGGCTCGCCGATTGAACAAAGCCGTATTTTCGCAATGCTGGGATGCCAGACGTGGTTTGTTTGCCGATACGCCAGACAAGAATTCGTTTAGTCAGCACGCCAACATACTGGCCGTCCTGGCAAACGCTGTGCCGACGGATCAGCAGGCGGGTTTATTACAGAAAACGATAGCCGACCGCAACGGCGACCCGGACTCGTTGACACAAGCCACCTTCTACTTTAAATTTTATCTGTTCGAAGCGCTTAAGAAAACCGGCCTCGGCGACCAGTTTATTGGCCAATTAAAGCCATGGCGCGACATGCTGGCAATGGGCCTGACTACGTTTGCCGAAAACCCTGAACCTACCCGTTCCGATTGCCATGCCTGGAGTGCATCGCCGTTATACGAATTTCTGTCGATAACCTGCGGCATTCGTCCCGGCGAGCCTGGTTTCAGAGCAGTACGTATCGAACCGTTTCTGGGGGACCTAACAACCGTTGATGGGAAAATGCCGCACCCATTGGGCGAGATAGCCGTTCAATTCCAGAAAACACCAACCGGCGGATTAACCGGCAACGTAACACTGCCGCCAAATCTGACGGGAACGCTACGTTGGAAAGGCAAGACATTACCGTTGAAGTCTGGAAAGCAGACAGTGAGTTTATAGAGTTAATTCGCAGAAAGGATTATTTCGGTTTTTCTTCTTTCGGCTGCAACGTACCGCGGGCGATAGGCTCCGGTTTTGATTTGGCCGTGGCGAAACGTAGTAAGGTTGCTGTGAGAACTCCCGTTTTGGCTGGTTTAATAATAACGAGTTGATACGAACGGGTGCCAACAACCAGATTCGAGTAGGTCATGTTGCCCGATTCCTGCAACAAACTCCAGTTGGCAACGGGTTCTTTGGCCAGCAAGGTTTCGTCTTCCTCCGACAATGCCGCGTAAGCCGTATCGGGCTGGAAATGTTTGCCCGTAACGCCCTCAATGACAGAAACTACTGCTGTGGACGTAGCAGGAGCTGTGGTTTTGGTTTGTGCCAGAGCCATCAAACTCAGCAATAGCAAAGGCAGCGATGTTAGTAGTTTTTTCATAACAGATTGATTCGTAACGAACCAATGCTTTGTTGTGAGTTAAACCACGTTTTTCTTAGAACTGTTTTGCACCTACAATTTGCCCGTCGTCTTTTCGCTGGACATAAACCAGTACGGCGGTCTGGTCGGCAGTCAGGCCATCTGGTAAGAGGAGCGTTACGTTGCCTGATGCGTCCGAATTATCAATGGTTCTGAACTGACGCACTACGTTCGTATTCAGCAGGGTTCGGCCCCCATTTTCGCCATTCTTCACGACCGTTTGCGCTTCTTTCTGTACCAGTGCTACGTTCACCCGGTATGGACCCGCAGCCGATAATGCATAGTTGATCGTTACCTGTCTGGCATTCCGCACAAGACTTCCATCGACACCAATGAACGATGAAACCGGTTGTTTCTGAATCGTTTGAATAGCTTGCTCAATACGTTTTCGCTGACCGCCGATTACATTTTGGCGACCGTTAATAACTAGTTGAGGAGTATAGGTTTGAGTATTCAGGTTACGGTCGTACTGACGCTGGCGGTCGGTGTATTGTTTTGTGCTAAATGGATCTTGCCAACCCAGTCGATTCCAGTAATCAACATGGAAGGACAACCCATAAATCGCTTGCCCGGATTTAGCCGCTTGCTGGGTTATTTCCTGCAACGCTTTGTCGGCGGGTGGGCAACTGGAGCAGCCCTGCGAGGTGAATAGCTCCAGCACCACAACCGGTTTAGTAGCCGGGCCAACTGGCTTCGGAGGCCGTAGAGGTGCTGCTAGTCCAAACGCTGTTAGCAGAATCAGTACGTAGTGCATACTTTAGAAATTTACAAGCCAACGTAGTAATCGTAACCGCGTTCGGCCCAGAAATCGCGTGGTTTTTCGTCGGAGAAGAAAATCCGGCCAATCCGTTTCAGGTTTTTTACGCCATATTTTACCGGAATAATCAAGCGTAGCGGTGCACCGTGTGGCGCATTGAGCGGCTGTCCGTTCAGTTCGTAAGCCAGTATCGTTTGCGGATGTAGAGCACTTTCGATGTCGATACCCACGTAGTACCCTTTATCGGGCGTTTCCAGGCCAATGTATTTAAACAGAGCGTCGGCGCCAGTGGAATTACCGCTACGTGCCGCTCCAGGCCGGGTGCCGAGTTTATATTTTTCTACAAAGTCTGACAGGCGCGTTCCGCCCCAGTGTTGTATCTGGCTCCAGCCCTCGATGCATTTAAATTCGTACACAATTTCGTGTTTCGGAAGCGCCTTTATGTCGTCGAGGCTTAGCATCAGCGGTTCCTCATTCACCCGATCAACCTGTAATTTCCAGTCTTCCGGTATGGGCGATTTAAGCCCGTCGTAGCCATTAACCCGCGCTTTTTTGGCAGCTGCTTCAACCGGAAATGTACGTACTAAATGATTGTCGCTAAAATACGTTCGGGCAACCTGCTCGTTAGCCTCTATGACTTTCCGAAGTGGGCGCTTGATCCCCTGCGCGCCAACACTGTGCGTAATCCATTCATAGATACCCACCGGGATGGCAGAGGCCAGAGCAAACCAGCCAAAGGCTTTAATCATGCGCCGACGCACCACCGATTCCGGAAGGTCATCTTTGGGAAGTTGTGCGGTCCGACGGGGCGGTTCTGATGACTGACTCATGATAAGGCTGGCGTTGGAGAAACAGGTTTATCAATTGGCTCAACCGGATCAGTGGGATGATCTTCGGTTGGTTTTCCCTTTAGGGGTCTATCGGGGTCGTTCGGTTGTATAACCTCAAAGCCCGTAATCATCGACTGGAAGTTCTGCCAGCCCGCTCGGATCACCTGAACAATATGAACGAAAAAGAAAAGGACGAAGCCGAGTGTAAGCACAAAATGCTCTAGCCGGGCAGCTTCATAACCGCCGAGCAACGTAGTGAGCCACGAAAACTGAACCGGTTTGTAAATAGCGTAACCGGTTAGAACAGAGCCAATTCCCATGAGCAGTATAGCCGAGTAAGCGATTTTCTGAGCACCGTTATACTTGATAAATGGCGGCTGGGATTTTCGCAATCCCAGATCATAGAGCGTTACCTGAATCGCTTCCCTGAACGAATGCCGATCTGGAATCAGATGGCGCCATTCGCCCGAAATAAACGTATAACCAACGTAAAGAATCCCGTTCAGAATAAATAACCACATGAATACCCAGTGCCAGGCCATACCTTCGGCCAGCCGACGCGGTACGTTCAACGCTTTATAGAATCCATCGGGGAAAAATGAAATCAGTGTGTAGTCGCCAATCTGAATTTTGTAAGGATCATACGCCCAATAAATCAGCAGGCCGCTCCAGATCATGACGAACAGCACCGGAAAGTTAATCCAGTGAAACCACCGAATGGCTAGTGGATGCTTATGAACGATACGTTTCATAGTGAGTAGTACGCAACAGCAATGGGCTATTAAATATACGTCTAACAAGGCTTAAAAGTTTGGTTTAGCGTAACGCCCCAGCCCGATAATACGCTACGTTGGTCTCGAATAGAACCCCGATTTTTACGATCGGTACGATTCGCCCAGATTAAAACATAGTAATCATATAAATCGGGGTTCTATTCGAGAGCTACAGGGAGAAATCCTAACTTGCCGAAAAACACGCTTATGCCTCTTCAAACGCTTGATACTGGTCTTTTCAAATTAGATGGTGGCGCTATGTTTGGCGTCGTTCCTAAGCCGCTCTGGCAAAAACTGAATCCTCCCGACGAACAAAACCGCTGCAGCTGGGCCATGCGTTGCCTGCTCTACGAAGAAGCCGGTCAGCTGCTGCTGGTTGATACGGGTATTGGCGACAAGCAGGATGCAAAATTCTTCGGTCATTATGATCTGCACGGAGAAGACAGTTTACTCCGTTCCATTCGGGCGGCAGGATACGACGTAGCAGACATAACCGACGTATTACTCACCCATTTGCATTTCGATCATGTCGGCGGAGCGGTCAAACGGAATGGAGAAAGTCTGGCGCCGGTTTTCCCAAACGCTACGTATTGGGTCCATCCCGATCACTGGAATTGGGCCATTCATCCAAATCCACGCGAGAAAGCGTCGTTTCTGCGCGAAAATATTCTTCCCTTGCACGAAAGCGGTCAGTTGAAATTTTTATCGGAAAATATATTTCCTTACGCCGATACGTACCTGCTTTACGTAGATGGGCATACCGAAAAAATGACGTTACCGATTTTTCAGGTAAATGGCCGCAGGGTTGCGTATATGGCTGATCTGATTCCCTCGTCGGGGCACGTACCATTACCTTATATTATGAGCTATGATGTACGTCCCCTGCTGACAATGGATGAGAAAAAGAACGTACTGCAACAGGCCGCCGACGAAAACTGGATTTTAGTTTTTGAGCACGACCCTGTAACGGAAGCAGCTACCGTCGAAATGACCGAAAAAGGAATTCGGATTAAGGAACAGGGCAAACTGACAGAATTTCTGTAATACGTGGTGCGGATTTTTCAGACGTACTAGTGGCCTCTTCCACTACGTTCCTAAACCAAAAAATCAGACACACCGTTATCCTGTCAATAACCTGAAACGTATGAAAATCGGTTTGGCTTTATCGGGTGGTGGAGCACGCGGCATAGCGCATTTGGGCGTTATTAAAGCGCTTCAGGAAATGGATATCCATTTCGACCAGATTGCTGGTACCAGTGCCGGAGCAATTACGGGCGCTCTGCTGGCGCATGGGTATACACCCGACGAGAGTTTGAAAATTATTGAATCTTCATCGTTTGTACGGCATATACGCCCTGCCTGGAATCGAATGGGTTTGCTACGTCTGGACATGGTGGTTGATCTCTACCGTAAATACATTCCGCACGACTCCTTCGAAGGGTTAAAAATTCCCCTACACGTAGCCGCTGTAGACCTCAACGATGGCGAATTAACCGTATTTGAACAGGGCGAGCTAATTCGGCCCGTGTTGGCGTCGTGTTGTCTGCCCGGTATTTTTGAGCCGATGTTAATTAACAAGCGTCAGTTTGTTGACGGTGGCGTCCTGAACAACCTGCCCGTCGACACGATTGAAAACAAAGTGGATTTTCTGATTGGGTCACATTGTAACGTATTGGGGCCGCGCAAACCCATTCGATCGATGCGGGGGGTTATCGAAAGGAGTCTGGTATTGGCTGTGCAGAGCAAAACCAAAGACCGGTTTTCGAAATGCAACGTACTGATCGAACCTCCCCAGCTAGCTGAATACAGTACCACCGATATTAGTAAGGCGCGGGAGTTGTTCCGCATAGGCTATCAGTACACCCAATCAATGCGCGACACGATCGATAAAGCACTAAATCGCCCCTTGCAGGAAATTGCCTGAACAGATCAAATATTGACAAGATAAACGCCGGATAAGCCAATCCGGCGTTTTGCATTTCCTGCCAGTTTATTCTCTACGTACTCACCCGACTCCTCAGCCGGACAAACTCGTTCGTGAACTGCATGGGTGTTAATATACAACTGAGTAGTACTTTCAGTAATTACTTAATCGATTAATAATTTGTACTTCATAAAGCGATTCGAATAGCAATAAAGCAATAAATTATATATATACTTAAAATTAGAATAAAATTTTATCATTATGATAAAAGAAGATATAATATACAATTAATAGGTATTATTCTGAAAACTTGATTGCGTACAATATTGCTTTATATTTGTCAATAATACTTACTTATTAATCTAAATTTAATGTAATTTATGAGGGTAGTTTTACTAATGGGTATGCTGTTGCTATACTCAATCTGGGTGCCCGCCTGGGCTCAGGAAAAGACAATTACGGGTACAGTAACGGCGGCCGAAGATGGCTCGCCCATACCCGGGGCTTCCGTTGTGCTGAAAGGTACATCAAGAGGAGCCAACACAGATGCTGATGGTACGTATTCCATTGGCGTATCTGGTTCGGGGGGCGTACTGGTTTTTAGCTTCGTCGGGACGGCTACTCAGGAAATTGAAATAGGTAATCGTTCGAGAATTGACGTTAAACTAAGCGCCGACGCGAAAAGCCTGCAGGAGGTTGTTGTAACGGCGCAAGGAATTGTGCGCGAGAAAAAAGCGTTGGGTTATGCCGTCACTACGTTAGAGAACCGATCAATCGAAGATCGTCCGCAGGCTGATGTCGGCCGTATTTTGCAGGGTAAGATTCCGGGCGTAAATATCACCGCTACGTCGGGCGTATCGGGTACGGGGACAAGCATCAACATACGCGGCTTTTCGTCAATTACCGGCTCAACCCAGCCTTTGTTTGTAGTTGACGGTGTACCGTTCAACTCCAGCACCAATACGCGTGGGGGGCTGGCTACGGGCGCTACGGGAACTGGATTCACGGGGGGGAGCCAATCCGCATCCAGTCGCTTTCTGGATATTGATCCTAATAATATCGAAAATATCAGTGTGCTGAAGGGTTTAGCCGCAACGGTTACGTATGGTGACCAGGGACGTAACGGGGTCATTCTGGTAACGACCAAAAACGGGAGCAAGAAAGCCCGACCCACGGAACTGACACTGACGCAATCAATTTTTGCCAACACGGCCCACCTTCCAAACTATCAGAATGAGTACGTGGGCGGATTTCAGCAGAACCTGGGGTATTTCTTCAGTAATTTCGGTCCAACACTGACTGAAGCGCTGGCCTATCCGTCGCAGAATACCAACACAGCGCTGACGCAGCATCCGTATGCTTTCCTGACCAATGCTTCGCTGAAAGCGGCAATGGCTCCTTACGTTGCTTCGCTGGGTCAATACAAAATGCAGGTTTATCCAGACAACGTGAAGGATTTTTTCCGGACCGGGCTAATCTCCAATACGTCGCTCAACTTATCAGGGGGTAGTGAACGGGTGGGCTACAACCTGTCTGTTGGCTATAATAAGGAGCAGGGCTATATTCCGGAAAACGGGTTAACCCGTCTGAATCTGGGAGCCGGTATCCGGGCGCAGCTAAACAAAAAACTGAGCATCAATGCGTCGTTCAACTTTGCCAATACCGATCAGTTCTCTCCTCCGTTAAGTGCTGGCCAGGGTAACAACACGCTGGGAGGATTCCCGTCTGTACTGGCAAACGTGATGTATACGCCCCGTCAGGTCGATTTAATGGGCTGGCCTTACGAGAATCCAATCGATGGTGGAACCGTTTATTTCCGTTCCGGCAATGATATTCCGAACCCACGCTGGATTATGGCTAATTACAAAACGACGGGGGTTGTCAACCGATTCTTTACAACAACCAACCTCACATATGACATTGCGAAAGATCTGGTGCTGTTATACAAAGTGGGTCTGGATACCTATAATGAACACCAAGAGTATAAATTCAACAAAGGGGGAGTCGATTTTGTAAATGGTTTCTACAATACCTACGACGTTAGCAACACCATCTGGGACAATAGCGTAATCCTTTCGTACAGCAAACCCGTGAGCGAACGATTTGCTGTGTCGGCCCGATTAGGCGGAAACATGCGGAATGATAAAACCAGCTATAGCTTTGTCATCAGCCAGAATCAACTAGCACGTAACTTGTTTCGGCACAACAATTTCATTGACAATCAGGCTTTTGATGGAAGTGTTGAGCAAACCCGGATCGGAGTTTTTGGGGAGATCACAGCCGACGTAAATGACTATCTATTTCTGAACGTAGCAGCTCGTAACGACTGGACATCGACCGTGGAAGTACCCAATCGCCAGATTTTCTATCCGTCGGGTAGTATTTCCTTTGTGCCAACGTCGGCCTTCGGTGGATTGCAGAATAATAGCTTCCTGAATTTCCTGAAACTTAGAGCGGGGATTGGTACGTCGGCAGGTTTTCCGAGTCCATATAGTACACGTAACGTGTTGAACCAGAGCGCTCGCGCCTGGCTAAACTCAGCAGGCGCAACTGTACAAACGCACTCGGTAGATAACGTACTGGGTAACCCGAATCTGAAGCCTGAGCTGCACACGGAAGTTGAGTTCGGCCTTGAAGGGCGATTACTAAATAACCGCCTTAACTTCGATATTACCGCTTACCAACGTAACACTCGTGACCTGATTACGCGAACCCCGCTGGATGCTTCAACCGGTTATACAGAGACAACGATCAACATCGGTAAGATCCGTAATGAAGGTGTTGAAATTAGCGTGTCGGGAACAGCTATTAAGCGCGGTAATTTTAGTTGGGATTTGACAGGCGTTTTCTCCCGCAACGTACCAAAAGTGCTGGACTTGGGCGGAACAATTCAGGAAGTTCAGATTGCCGGTTTTGGCGGAACGCTTGGTAACTACGCTGTCGTTGGCCAGCCATTCAACGTCATTAAAGGAACCGGTTACCGCCGGAATGATCAGGGTCAGTATCTGATTGATGCACAGGGCTATTTACTAACCACTACGTCGCCCATTGTTTTAGGTAATCCAAACCCGGCCTTCACATCGAGCCTGATTAATGAGTTCAAGTATAAATCGCTGACCCTTAACGTAATGGTAGCTTATCGGCACGGCGGTGCCATGTATTCTACTACGGCGGGTGCTTTGCTTGGTCGGGGCCTAGTTGACGTAGATAATGGTAAGCTGGCCGGTACAGACCGGGCGCAAACGTTTATTGTTCCAGGGGTGAAAAATGCCGACGGGACGCCGAACGACATTCAGGTCACTTCTTCGGATTTTTACTTCAACCAGTATTATTTCTTTGGCGATGAAGGGCGTATGTTCGACGCATCAACCATTCGGTTGCAGGAGGTCTCGCTGGCGTGGCAACTGCCGAAAAAGGTCCTGAATAAACTGTCGATCAAAGGCGCTTCGCTTTCCTTCTTCGGCAATAATCTCTGGTATCGAGCACTCCATTTCCCCAAAGGTTTGAACTTCGACACTGACAACTTAGGCTTGGGCGTTGGCAACGGGCTTGGTTTTGAGTTCCTGACGGGCCCCAGTGCCAAACGGTTAGGTGGTACATTGAAAATTACGTTCTAACACTAAAAAACGTAGTGAATGCGTGCAGCGCACGTCTCATAACTCGTTTCTGGAAAAATTTATAGACAATGATTAAGAAAATAAGCACACTTGTTCTGATGCTGTGTGTGGTCGTTGTTAGTTCGTGCAAACTGGATTTGCTCGACAATCCCAATGCTGTAACGACTAGTAATACTGACATCAATTACCTGCTCAATTCAATTGAGCTAAATTACCGGATTCACTTCAACGAGATGAGTGACCCCGGGATGCGTCTGACGCGGATGCTGAATCAGGGCTCCGCTATTTATGACAACGCCGTTTCGCCCAACAACTTTAGTTACGGGTGGGAGGTTGCCTATGCGGGGTTGATGACCGATGTTAAAACGCTGATTCCGCTGGCTGAGTCAGGCGAATTGTTTGTTCATGCTGGTATTGCGCGTACGTTACGGGCGTCGGTTATGCTCAATTTGGTCGACGGATTTGGTGATGTACCTTATTCACAGGCAATTGATGCGGCCAATTTTAACCCAGGTGTTGATACGGGCCAAACAATCTATGAAACGGTGCTGGCCGAACTCGATAAAGCTATTGCCAACTTTGCTGCGACCTCAAAACTGGCGGCCAGCAGTGACCTGATTTACGGCGGAAATGCGGATAGCTGGACCAGAGCTGCCAACTCCCTGAAACTGAAGATTTATCTGAATCGCCGGTTAATCGATAAGGCAGGCGCTACGTCGGCTATCAATACCCTGATTGCCGGAGGTAAATTGATCTCGACGGCTACGCAGAATTTTGCCTTTAAATTCGGCACTAACCTGACCAATCCGGATACGCGCCATCCCCGATACGTAGGCCAGTATTCGCCTACAGGGGGCGGTGACTATCAATCTAACTCGTATATGGGAGCCCTGTATTCGGCTAAGGGATTTCAGGACCCTCGTATTCGATTTTATTTCTATCGCCAGACGGTGAAGAACCCGACAGATGTCAACGCGCTACGTTGCATTACGAACGCCAAGCCCGCTCACTACACGGATGCCGATGTTTTCTGTCTGCCAACCAGCGTCGGGTACTGGGGCCGCGATCATTTGAACAATGAAGGTATTCCACCTGATGGTTTATTGAGAACCGCCTGGGGCGTCTATCCGGCTGGAGGCTTGTACGACAACGATGCCGGCGTACCTGTATCGCTGGGGGCCGGGGCGGGTGGAGCCGGTATTCATCCGATCATCATGCGCTCATTCGTTGACTTCATGCTGGCCGAGTCTGCGCTGACGCTGGGTACGACCGGTGTGGCAAAAGACCTTCTCAAATCAGCTATTGAAAAGTCGATGGCTGATGTGCGATCTATGGTATTGGGGACCATCGAAAGCAGCAAAATCAGTACGTTCGAAGCATCCAGGAACTTTGTGTGGGCGGATGAGGTAAATCGATACGTAACAAAAGTGATGGCTGATTATGATGCCGCTACGACCACCGACGCTAAGCTGAATATTATTGGAACGGAGTACTGGCTGGCTTTGCACGGCAATGGAATTGAAGCCTATAACCTGTATCGCCGTACGGGCAAGCCTGCCAATCAGCAGCCTGCGCTCGATCCTAACCCAGGCGCTTTCCCCCGCTCCTATTATTATCCGGCAACCTACATTGTCCGTAACTCGAGCGCCAAGCAAAAAGCGAACCTGACCACTCCTGTTTTCTGGGACAACAATCAGGCGGGCTTACTGAAATAAGTATTGACTCGCTATCTGTAAAACACACATAATCTTAAAAAGTAAGTGGTGATGAAAAATTGGTTGATTCTTACTGTGATGAGTTTGTTAGCGCTGGCCTGCAAAACGGATATGGTCAGCAAACTGGAAGTGAAAGACTTCGAAAACGGAGGGTATATGCGCACGGTTACCCCCTATCCGGTTGGCAATGCGACCTTTAGTGTTAGCAAAGCAAACATGAGTGGTACGAAGATGGAGTTTGTTGCTGAAGCCGTTACGCCCAACCAGGGAGCTTTGTTCGCTACGTATGATCTGACGATCAGATTTGTTGACACAACACCCGCAAACGGAACCATTGCCAGTACATCCGTAGCCTTGAAGTCGATTGCAGCATCCGCTTTTACCAGGGATGCCACAACGGGCTATCCACGGGCTACAATTACTGTTACGGGTGCAGAAGCTTTAACCGCTACCAAACTGGCGGCAACTGATATTGCCAGTGGCGACCGGTTTGAAATTAATGGAACCATGAAGCTGACGGATGGGAAATCGTTTTCGGCAGCTAATACAGGAGCAAACATCACAGGGGGCGCTTTTTATAGCTCGCCGTTTGTGTACCGATTGAACGTAGTGAACTAGGGATTGTTAGCCTGAATTTATATAAACCATTTCATCGGAGGAATGGCCAGTAAAAAGAAAGCCTTACAAGAGTTGTAAGGCTTTCTTTTTACTGGATAGGATACGTTGTGTACTGGCTGATTAAGCAGGAAACTCCGGTTGATAACAAGAACCTAACTCCCAATTATACCTTTCTGGCTTACTGGAACGCACCGACTAATGAATCGCTATTGGACTCGTCTACCCCTAGGGTAGCAAAAAATTCTAATTTTAATGTAAACCTGCACCTAATGGGGAAAGCTGAATAAAACGTTTCGGTACGCTGCATCGAAAGGTAAGTGTTTGACGTATAGGTAGTAAGGTAGCCTAACTACAGGCGTTGTTATCCTTTAAATTTTGCAGAAGAAATGAACTTCTCAGCAACCCTATAGCTTACCTACCCTTTTATACGATGACAGTAAAATTTACGTTTAAAAATACGTAGCTTGCTAAGCTATTTTCGTAGCTTACAATGGGTGAAGCGCGAAAAGCCCAAAAGAAAATTGTTTGGAATAAAACCTATACATGAGAAAATTTTACAGTCTACTTTTCTGGTCTGCGCTGTTGGCTATCCTGCCCGGATGGCTGCTGGCTCAGGGCATTCGCATCTCAGGCAGAGTGGTTTCGGCGCAGGATGGGCAAGCTATTCCCGGCGTAAACATTGTGGTGAAAGGAACGACAAATGGCGTTAGTACCGATGCCAATGGTAACTACAGCATTGCCATCCCAAATCAAAATGCTGTGCTGGTGCTTACGTCCATCGGCCTGAATTCGCAGGAAGTCACAGTTGGAAATCGTACCGTCGTCAACGTTCAGATGCAGGAGTCGATCAATGAGCTGACACAGGTCGTCGTGACGGGCTACAATACCACCCAGAAGAAAGACATTACCGGCTCCATTGCTTCCATTTCTTCCGATAAATTCAAGGATATTCCGGTAACGGGTGTCGATCAGGCCTTACAGGGGCAGGCGGCTGGTGTGCTGGTTACGCAATCGTCGGGTACGCCGGGGGGGGGGCTGAGTGTACGCATACGAGGCAATACGTCCATTTCGGCCAACAACCGCCCCCTGTTCATTGTCGATGGGGTGCAGGTGCAGAATGGTGCGTTAACGACTGGCTACGGTGGTCAGAACGATAATGCGCTGGCACTACTGAATCCAAACGATATTGAATCCATTCAGGTCCTGAAAGACGCTTCCGCCAAAGCGATTTACGGCTCACGGGCCGCCAACGGCGTAGTATTAATTACAACCAAACGCGGTAAGGCGAATCAGAAAACAACCATTACGGCCGATGTGCAGCGGGGCATGGTCGACGTAGTAAAACGCCCGAATCTGCTCAATTCATCACAGTTGCTGGAGCTGCAGCGCGAAGCCGTTATCAACGCGGGCCAGAATCCCGATCAACTGGGGCTAATCAAAGGGGTTACTGATGGAATCAATACCAATTGGCTGGATATGGTCATGCGCAAGGGTATTTACCAGCAGTATCAGCTTTCGACGCAGGGCGGAAACGAACGGACGCGCTTTTACCTGAGCGGTAATTACCGGGATGAGGAGGGCGTTCTGATCAATAACAAATTCAACCGGATGAGCGGGACCATGACGGTTGATCACAATGCTACGTCGAAACTTT
>NZ_JBMDWV010000291.1:0-3589 GCF_048594605.1 Spirosoma sp. | reverse complement strand
CAAGATTGTTGGTATTCAATCAGACAACGTAATTACGAATCTGGGCACACAGGCATGGACAACGCAAACAGGTATGCCATCCATCTGGATTCTGGGCATGATGAATGCAACCCCTAAAGCAACGATTATAGTTCCGTATCGTGCAGGGGCGGGGAAACCGATAAATGATACGTATTTTGGTGAAGTGCCTGCCGACCGCCTGATTTTAGGAAAAGAGGCCGCGCTTTTCAAAGCAGATGCCAGGTACCGTAGTAAAATCGGTGTTTCGCCCGAACGAGCTACTAACTGGGTAGGGAGTTATGATCCTGCTAGCCAAACCTTAACGCTGGTGACATTCGATTTTAATCCGAAAGATAGACAGTACGTTAATTCAGCCTGGGAACATCAGAAAGATCCTTTTGGCGGTGATGTGATCAATGCATACAATGATGGGCCGATGAAGCCAGGACAAACGCAGATGGGCCAGTTCTACGAGCTGGAGTCATCGTCGCCGGCTGCGAAGTTGACAGCTGGCTCAAAACAACGACACCGTCACACAACCTTTCATGTTCAAGGCGCTGAGAGTCAATTAAATGAACTGGCAAAGCGGTTGTTGTTCACCGATTTGTCTATACTGAAATGATGTACTAATTAATACTGCTGTAAGGCGTCGGATTCAAAAATATGCTTGCCAGTTAATCCTTGTTGCATGGTTTGAAGCATAGCGTTGGCAACTTTTGAGGCTTCAACACCTTTATATTTGTCTGGTATAATTGGGTTGAAGAGTTTCATGAAAGTAGTTGCGACGCGCTCGCCAAAGCGATTCTCAGCGCGCTCGCCTAATAAAAGAGAAGGACGAAAAATAAGTAAAGTTGAATAGGGTAAGCTCGCCAGATCACGTTCGATTTCACCCTTAACCCGGTTATAAAATATGGATGATTTCGCATCGGCTCCTACTGCCGTAACAATCGCGAATTGCTGAGCTCCGTTGGCCAGACTTAGACGAGCAATGTCTAATGGATACTGATAATCCACTTTACGAAAAGCTTCCCTGGAACCCGCTTTTTTTATCGTTGTACCAAGGCAGCAGAAAATATCGTCGGCTTTGGTCAGTAAACCATTAGGATGGTCAAAGTCGAACTGGATTTCCTGCAAACGAGGGTGTTGCCAACTTAATGGCTTACGCACCAGGACTTTAACATTGGAATAAAAGGGTGAATCGACAAGCTGGTGAGTAAGTGATTCACCAACAAGACCCGTAGCCCCCAATACTAATGCTGTTTTATAGGCGGGTGTCGTCATAATAGAGAGGAGGTAATTCTGCTAATTTAACCGCTACATTTAGTATTGAAGACACCTATTCCCAAATTCTATCCTATGCAACCTAACCTTTTTCGGATTATCGGCGTGTGCTTACTGCTTACGTCTACGTTAGTAGTTGCTTTTCGTAGCAACGATGACGATTTTATTAAACGGCTTATCGGTCAATTGCGTGCCTATCATGAGCAACATCCCACAGAAAAAGTATATGTTCAGACCGATCGGGATGCTTATCTGGTTGGCGAAACTATGTGGTTGAAAGGATACATTTTTAACGGAACCACGCACGAAGCGGATACGGTTAGTCGGGTACTTTATGTCGATCTGATTGATCCTGTTGCTCAACGTATTCGGCTTCGGGCGCAACTTCGGGCAACGAATAGTTATGCCCCTGGTCAGTTGGATATACCTGATTCACTACGTGCCGGTACGTATCAGCTTCGGGCGTATACCAATTTTATGCGAAACTATCCAGAGACGTATTATTTCAATAAAACGCTGACCATTCTGCAACCGGACGACAATCTGGCATCACCAGCCAACAACGTAACCGCTGGTTCTACGACCGGAGCGGTTAGTCGGCCTGATGTACAGTTTTTGCCAGAAGGTGGCCAGTTGATAGCAGGAATTGAAAATAGAGTTGCTCTTAAGGCCGTCAATACGTCGGGACGTAGTGAACCAGTTGAAGGCTTTATTTTAAGCGCTAAAAAAGATACCATTGCTGGGTTTACCACTACGTTTCTGGGAATGGGATATGTTACGTTTAAGCCCGAAGTGGATCAGGTATATACGGCCTTTGTAAAGCGTAAGGATGGCCAGGCTTTATCCTATCCATTACCTCAGGTGCAGCCACAGGGTTTTGTCATGCAGGTCGATAACCTCAGTCATAAAGATAATATTAAGGTGTATCTGTATCACAACAAAGCCATTTCCGACGTAGCAGCTACGGCGACATTAGTGGCTCAAACCCGTGGCCAGATAATTCAGGCGGCTAAGATTTCCTTATCTAAAAGGGCTTCGTTAATTCAATTGCCGAAATCGGAATTTCCCGAAGGGATTGCCCAACTAACACTGTTTGATGAAACCAATAAGCCCGTTAGCGAACGATTGATTTTTGTGGATAAAAATGAGCGAATTAACGTAGCACTCGCAACAAGTAAGATGACCTTTACGAATCGGGAGAAAGTTGATCTGACTGTTACTACAACGGATAATCAGGGAAAACCTGTTACGGCTAATCTGTCGTTCGCAGCGGTCGATGCCCGGCTGGCTCCTGAAGCCGATTCCAACGGGGCAACCATCGTGTCGCATCTTCTGCTTTCCTCCGATCTGACTGGTACGGTCGAACAGCCTGATTACTACTTCAATCCAATTTATAGGGATCGTTTGACGAAGCTGGATTTGTTGCTGATGACACAGGGCTGGCGACGTTTTTCCTGGACAGACGTAGTGTCTGGGGCAAATCCTTCGGTGAAATACGGCGCTGAAAGAGGCTTGTCATTAACTGGGCGGGTTGTTCGACCCAACCAGAAAGGCGTTAACGGCAACGTGAATCTGACGTTTATGCTGGTCAAGCGGGATAGTTCACGCGTTTTTCTGGCTGGCGAAACCGATGAAGCGGGGAATTTTGGCGCGTACGATCTCGATTTTACCGATACGACTCATGTATTAATTCAGGGAACCAAAGGGGCTGCTAACCGAAACCTCGTCATCTCGCTCGATCAATTACTTGCGCCGACCGTAACGATTACAAAAGTGCCGTACAATCCGCTGGAATTCCGACGCGATGACTTGGCCGATTTCGTAAAGAGAACAAAAGAATATCAGGAAATCGAACGACAGATCCGACGTAACGGCGAAGTATTGCTACAGGCCGTTACGGTGAAAGCGAAAAAAGAAAAGGAATTTGATTCGCGGGTTATTTACGGTACACCCAGCGCAACAGTAAAATTTACTCCTCAAAATACCGCCGGTCGACTTACGATTCTGGATGTGATTCAGGGGCAGGTGGCTGGTGTTCAGGTAGTTGGGTCGGGGTTCAACGCACGTGTACAAATTCGGGGAGCGGCCAACTTTAGCGGCCCTATTGAACCCTTGTTCGTATTGGATGGTATGCCGATGGATTTGCAGGGAATTATGGGGATTTCGGTGATGGATGTTGACCGGGTTGATGTGCTGAAAGGGGCTGCTGCCGCTATTTATGGCGCTCGCGCCAGTGGGGGCGTAATTTCAATTCTGACCAAACGCGGAAACCCGAATTATGATTTTGCAAAAGAAGCGACTCCAGGTA
>NZ_JBMDWV010000290.1:0-4666 GCF_048594605.1 Spirosoma sp. | reverse complement strand
AAAGACAGTCATGTTAACATATGTGAGATTATATAACAGGTTAATGGTGCAAAATTTAGATAAGGAGCAACAGCAGTTATACGAATGGATAGATAAGCTGCTCTGGGAGGAGTGGGACCCTATTGGGGTCAATGATATACCTGAGGCCAGGGATGAGTATCAATCCTATACTCCTAGGTTGTTTAACTTAGCGATGGAGGGGGCAACAACTGAGGTTATAGCTCAAGAGCTTTTCCAAATAGAAATGCACACAATGGGCTTATTTGGCAGTCGTCAGAGGTGTGAACTAATTGCACAAAAAATTGCAGATCAGGCAAAAAACAGCCTGGGCTAACATAATGCCACTTATACAACAAAAGTAGGATCTATGCGAAATCACTTCGAAACCATTAAGATTCTACTACTTGTTTGGGCTGGGGGAAGTTTAACCGCTTGTGCTGATTATCATTTTAAGTATTATTCGCCCGACGGGAAACATTGGATAACCCGATGTTCCTATAGAGATTCAACATACTTTTTAAATGGTCGAAACAATGAATTAAAAAAAGAGCAAGGCTATGTCGTTATTCAGGATCGAGATTTTAGGAGTGGTTGGGATTGCTTAATAACTTTCTCCGGAGACACAGCGGTAGTCATTGCCCCAACTTATGAATTCTATATCAGAAATAATCCGAAAAAATTAAAACTAAAATACGTTGTTAGGTCAGAGATGTATGTTGAAATTTATCAAAAAAATAAAAAAGACTTAATCCATTTAGCATCTGAATAAATCAAACCTTTAACAACTAACATAACGGCACTTATACAACAGATTGGGACATGCAAACTGATTCTCAAGTCAAGCTCTTCAAACAAGATCCCCAAAGCAATCTGGCACTACAATTTGAGGACGGAAACTGTACAATTACTTTTCAGGTCTGGAATCTAGCAGACGAAGAAGTAGAGTCTCACAAAGGCGTAATTAGTTTTCTGGACTGTTGGGCTTGTGAGTATTTATCTATGGAGCTCTACTCTTATCAATATGGTAAAGAACTCTATGCATCTAATGCATTTATTTTTAAAATTAGCCAGTCGAATTGGCTTAATGAGAAAGTGAAGAAGAGAACTCAAGTTTATCTAACTTGGCTTTCATGGGACAAGAAGGATTACTTTCATTAGTTAATTGAAGGACATGAGAATTACATTCAAGTAATTGCCACTGGCTTTAAAATTGACTTTATTGTCAACTCGAAAATAGAACTTTCTTAAGGATAGACTTTTGAAGTAAATAAGCTTGATTCTAAGTTAATTCTCTTAACATAAAGATAGTTATGCAACTGATCTCGTAAGAGTGCTAATTGATGCTACACAATTAAATTGTATTTTTCAAAGCGTATTTCTTGTAACTCAATTTATGGCCCTTTTCTAGGAGCTGTAGACCTTTCGAAAAATAAAAGTATCCTTCACCCAAACAGTATCACGTTCTATAGAATCAGTTTTCAATCTTAGACTTTGTCGAATAATTAATTTTCTGCCTTCTTTATCTGAATTCAGCATAACAATATCAACAGGATGGGTTGTGGTATCGATTAGGACAAGTTCAAGCCAAACGAATAATAATCCGAATGGAACAAATAATACAATAGGAATAACGTGTGCTAATAATTTGTTCTTTACCAATAATAAGAAGATACAATACGGCAAACCTACATGGGCCGTAATTCCAATAAATCTATTGATTCTAACTAATTCACCATTTATAAAAGTAATATCACGACCGTACTCAGCAAATAGCTCTTCTCCTATTACTATAGCTGCAAAAATTATAGCCAGTATTTTAATCATTCTGGTAAGTAAAAAAGTGTTTTTACTTAATAAGATAAATTTTAGAATAGTACAATCAAGTTTCAATACGAAAATAGTATTATTCCCAAAATAGTTTTATAACTTAGATTATGTGAAGAGAATAAAAGTAGAACCGAGTTAATAAGCCTGTTTTCTCAATCTTAGAATAGTTTTATTGATGCTGTGCTTTTAGAAGCTTCAGTATTCCCAAAACGACATGCCAAGTTGTTGCTTCTACCTGTAATCGAATTAAAGAACCACTTTTCATTAAAAGTCCCATTTCTGAGATGTTCTGTTTAGTTTGATCTAAGAAATTAGGGTCAATTTTGTCAATATCTTGAAACAGTGCTGTAAGCCAACGGTCTTCCGAAAAAATGATAATTTTCTCTAAAGTCATAACCCAAAAGTAGGTACTTGATCTATAGAAGATTATAATTAAATCTACTTCAACAATAGAGTGCAATACATCTTTGATCTCACTAGTCACATCTCTACGTAAGAGTAGATGCTCCGATTCGACTTTATACCTTCTGAATTTTGCCTCAATTATTGCTGGATTCACAGTCTGAATACTGTTGTATAAGTGTGCTTATGTTAACCAGTAGTATTTATTTCTTGCTAATTGAAGAAATATTAATTGACCAAAAATAAGCAACCCCATTGGTAATACAGGGTGGCCTCAGATCGCCACTAACCACGTAGTTGTATTCGCCTTCTTTCGATGCAGATAAGCCTGTAATCTTCAACGTATCACAGGGAAGTAACTCTCGATAAGCCACTTTGCTATAATCAACGTCTTTTAAGAATAAGGTTTTGCCAACTGTAAGCCTCGCTTTCATATCAGTTACAGTCGTTGAAATTTTACCTTTACAATCACAGTCATTACTGAATTCAAACTGCTGTTCTGTATCTTTTTTAGTGCAACTATTTAATAGCAACAGATTGACCACAGCCAGTAGAGTAAGGATGTTTTTCTGCATGATTTCAGGCTTTTCTTATATGACCCCTATCTCTAATCAAACGTTGGCGATACTGTTATATAATCAGACTTATGTTAAGCACTACAAAGTGTATGACAGCTAATTGAGTGTTCATCAACCCTACTAATGTGCTCAAAACTTTACTAAGTGATGTGATATCCGGCTATCCACCTGGACAGCACTGATTCAGGGGATAGCTCATTTGATAATGGCCGGGCCACTGAACGCATGCTGTTGTGTAGAGGATTGGGTCGGTTCATAAAGAAGCCAAACTGGCTTTAGGATCACTATACCAATGTCGACTAGTCTTAGAAATTTACTACTAAAGCCGTTAAACCATTATCAATTGTGTTAAGCTTACTTCGTCAATAAGTGCAATTCTAAATTTGCACATAAACACCATTCAGCAAATACATGAAACGGACTCTAAAAAGGAGCTCCATTTATCTAGCTCTTGGTTAATCCGTAAATTTAAGTGGGGTTACTATTCGCCATTCTGACTCCGGATTATTGCGCTCAAACATGATGTTGAAAGCGAACTCTGTATTTTCTGTCTTAACTTCGGTCAAGCTAGCTCCCTCTGCTTGCTGGTCCTGATGAATGGGCTTATAGAGAGCAACCTTATAGCGGGTACTTCGGATACGCATCTGGTTAAGACGCTGAGTTAATTCCTTGGAAAAGCGTAAGGAAATTGAATGCATGCGGATGGATTGGTAAATTAGTGTATCTCTACAACGAGTGAAGGCACTCCAGAAGTCTTTGCGTTAAATCTGATTTCGATTGATAATGAACTATATAATTAGTTACTCGTGATAACTTTAATTATCACGAGTAATCCTATATTTGTCAAACCGAGTCCATTTTGATCAAATTTGCTCGAAAACATGCTCGTTTCCCTTTCCAACTCATGAACCAACCCGACAGCCTTATCCAAGACGTAACGATCATTCCCCTTTCTGACCAAAGCTTGTCGTTGCGGATCGATGAGCAGATTCATCAAGAGGCCAGGGAGTATTTGCGGGCTGGCCTGCAAGGATCGGCTAATTCCCACCGGGCGTTTATTACTGACCTTAAACAATATTCAGCCTGGTGCCAGGAAAATGGCTACGAGCCAACGCCCTTGTCAGCTGTTGCCCTGGTGGAATACGTCACCTTCCTGGGACGAACCCGCAGCTTCTTCACCATTCAACGACACCTGGCTAGTATTGCCAAATTCCACCGCCAGCACCGGGTTGACTCGCCCACCACCGATGAGCAGTTCAAGGTGTTTATGAAAGGCTTTAAGCTCAAAAAGACCGTACGCCAAAAACAGGCCCCTGACTTTTCCCTCAAGCAGTTTCGACAGGCCCTGGACGCCTTGCCCCACACCCCAACGGGTTTACGTAACCGGGCCATTCTGCTGCTGGGCTTCACGGGCGCTTTTCGGCGCAGTGAGTTAGCTCAACTGGATGTGGATCACATCCTGATTGATGAGGCCGGCCTGGTCATCCGCCTGAACCACTCAAAGACTAATCAATTCGGGGAAGTCGAAGAAAAGGCGGTGTCGTATGCCAACGAGCCGGAGTATTGTCCCATTGGCGCGCTTGTTGCCTGGCTGGAGGTGGTGGGTCGGGAGGATGGTCCTTTATTTGTGAGAATTCGGAAAGGGGAGCGAGTGACGGAAGATCGTCTGTCGGACGAGTGGGTGAACGTGTTAGTCCAGCAACAGCTGGGCGAGTCGTTTACGGCGCACTCGCTCAGGGCCAGTTTTGTCACCATCGCCAAAGCCAACGGGGCCGATGATCTGGAGGTGATGAACCAGACCAAACATCGCACGGCCACCATGATCCAGCGCTTTGATCGCCGACGCAATATCCGCAAAC
>NZ_JBMDWV010000029.1:0-4684 GCF_048594605.1 Spirosoma sp. | reverse complement strand
CCCGCAGTGGCTCGTCCAAGGAGCCGGTACTGACCACTGCGGGGCAAACAGGACGGCTATTAAAATAAGATGAGATCGAGTCGAATAGACAAATTCTCAAAAATCGCTCTCCTTAAGACAAAGGGATTTTCTTATATCTGTCTTATAATTCGCGGGTTCAACGAGATGGTAAGTGAATAAGAATTTGGTGAAGGCTACAAACCTGATTGTGCCTTTCGGCTATCTTAACCCCATTAATGCACTCACTTACACCTATTAACGGTCAAACCACTCGCCATTTCAATATTTGGGGCAATTCCTTCCATTTTTAGGACATTTTTTCCTGATAATTACTCCATTTTTTAACTTGTCATCAAAACATGTCCCCCCTGCATAAAGGTGTACAGCTTAGTAGCCTTGCCCTTACCCGCTTAAAAATGAATTGATTACCCAACCAATCGTTTCACTTTCTCATGTCAAGTTTATGAAAAACAACTACCAAATGCGATGCCGCCAAAGCTGGCTGGCCATGATGAGTTTAGCGCTTTGTTTTGCCCTGGCCGGTAGAGTACTGGCCCAATCGGAGAGGCCATTGGTGCTGACCGAACCTACCTATAACTGCGCTACGGGGGTCTTTGCCTTCAATTCCTACGATGGCGATCGAACACCCATTGAGTATATGGCCCCGGGTATTACGTCCTGGACGACCAATCGCTTCCATGTTCTGGACGATTGTGCCCGTAATTGTGCCGATATGCCGCCCTTTACGCTCTCAGCACGGCAGAATGGAAAAATTGTTACGTATACGTGGTCGCGACAGAACTACTGTGCCTCGTATTCGTCTCTTGTTAAGGTGAGTCCCATTAGTGATCAAACCGCTACTGTCGGCCAGGGTATCTACTTCCCGATAGGGCTAGCCTTTTCCTCATCCGTGACCACCAGTTGGGGCGTCAATGCGCAAGGGTTACCACCAGGAATTAGCTATTTTTTCAGGCAGGAAGGCAGTGGCAGCCCAAACCCAACCTGGGTGCTTGTCGGTACCCCCACTACAGCAGGGGTGTACTCGGTAACTGTATCCGCCAGTGCCAATGGCGGACAGGCCTCTACTACCTTCAACTATATTATTACCAATAGCAACAACCCACTTGCGTTGATCACGCCAACCTACAACTGCTCTACGGGTGCTTTTACTTTCAATACGTCGGGTGGGGATAGCACACCGATCGAATTTATGGCCATTGGCATCACGGGTTGGACAACCAACCCCAATCAGTTTGTTGATAAAGAAAGTCGCATAGTCGATGATGTGCAACCCTTTACGCTCATGGCTCGTCAAAGCGGTCAAGTAGTGACCTTGAACTGGAATCTGAAAGCGGCCTGTGGTCGGGCACGTCAGAGAATCGACGGCACTGATAGGCAGCTTACCTTAACGGTGCTGGGTAATCCCGTTCATCAGCAACTGCGCGTCCTGCTGAACGGGGCACAGGGCCAGTCGGTGCAGTTGCGGTTGACAGAGGTGGGCGGTCGCTTACTGGAAAACCGCATGGTCGAGCTCCCAGGTTTAGCTGAGGAACAGATTTTTTGGCTGGATCATACAGGTCCTGGTTTGTTGCTGCTGCAGGCCAGTACCCTCACTCAAGTCTACACAGTAAAGATACTCAAGCAGTAAAACGGCAAGCTGGCTAAACAAATTAACCCGGCTTGAAAGAAATTTAGAGCCGGGTTAGCTTCATGATGAGACTAGATTATCACTTTGGAGAATGGGCATAAGTCAGTGAAGTAGGCGCTATGCCAAACTTTTTCTTGAACGAAAAAGAAAAATGCGATAGACTTTCAAACCCTAACTCGAGGTAAATCGCCGAGGGTTTTGCTGTCAAGTTTCAACTCCAAGAATAGTCATTAAAGAGAAGGCTTCTCTTTGAAACGAAAACAGTTACGTATGTCTGCTTCAAAAATAGGACGTTTAATTTGACAGATAATAAATCAATAAGTAGACGTTTCATAGGCTAGATTTAAGCAGATGCAACAAGTCTACTATATGGCTGTCGTGGTATCAGCCTTGAGAGACTGACACCACATACGATTACTTCAAATTCAAAACAGCCTGCTTATACGTTGCGGTTCGGGCATCCTGGATGACGCCTTTCCAGTTTAGACCAAAGCCAAAATCATACACGTGGCCTTCCGAATCGCGGTACGACGTCATGTCGCGGGAAACGTCTTCGGCTTGGGTTTCTACGGTGCGCATGCTAGCCGGAAACTGCACAGGCAGCAACGCCGAGGGTTCATGAGCGCCCGTCAGGATGTCCAGCAACGCCTGATCCTGTACCCCAAAGTGAGCCAGAATCGCGTTCGATTCCTGCTCAAACTCGCCGACAACTGTTGGGTTCGCTACGTTCAGAGCAACAATGACAGGCTTGCCTTTCATCTGGGCGTAGGTGTCGGTTACCATACCTAAGTCTGCCTGGTTGATTGTCCTGGCTGTTTTGCCGTTGTAGGTCCGGTTCGTGAATTTCTCAAATGGATCACCGCCGGCCATACTTGGATCGCGCGTACCTTGAGCGGTGTAATCGCCGTATTGAAGGCTAACCGGCACGTAGCCCGTTCCACCCGCTTTGGCATCGGTAATGCTGTAGCCTCCTCCTGAATCCGGACTGCGCATGAACACCAGCGCATAATCGGCTTCGGCAGGATTGTCGGTTACGGTAAAATACTTCTTCACAATGGTCAAATTGACGGGGTATTCCAGTTTTTCGGGAAACTCAATGCCCAGGAAGTTGCGGCCAGCGGGCGTAAACTGTTTGGGAATATAGACGGTTTTGCCTTTAGTGAGCGGTAGGGCTTTCGCTTTGTTTTTCAGCATGACCACCGATTCCAGTTGCGCCTGATACCCCGCTTTCATGAAGTCAGCGCTACCGACTACCTGCTGGGAAACCTGAGGATCTAAATAGGGATTTTCAAACAACCCAACCCGGAAGATATTCTTGAGTAATCGACCGGCTGATTGCTCAAAACGGGTTCGCATGGCCGCTTCGCCATGCTCTTTCACGCCCAGTTGATAGGCTTCCAGAATAGGTTCTGATTCGTTGTTGCCGCCAAACTGATCGACGCCATTCATCAGGATTTTGTAATGTCGCTGGGCAACCGTCAGTTTCTCGACACCCCACGACTTACCCGTCAGAAATATATCGACCGCCCGTTCGTCACCCGTAATTCCCCAGTCGGTGCAGACGACACCGTCATACTTGTACTTCGTGCGAAGCAGGTCGTGAATGATATACTTACTGTAACTATTGCCTACATTCTCGCGATACGTTTTATCCTGACCGTATGAAATGGTGTAATACGGCATGACAGCCGAGGCCATACCGGTTTTGCCACTCAGCTTGAAAGCGCCCTCCAGAAAGGGCAGCAAATGCGTCTGGAAATTCTTGCCTGGATAAACGGCGTATTTGCCATACCCATAGTGCGCATCGCGTCCGCCTTCGCCTGTACCACCGCCGGGCCAGTGCTTCACCATGGCATTGACACTGTGGTAGCCCCAGCCGCCCGTAATTTCATTGGCCCCTGTTGAGGTCTGAAACCCGTCTACATACGCGCGGGCCATGTCGGTAGCCAGTTTCGGATCTTCACCAAACGTACCGCTCACCCGGTTCCAGCGGGGATCCGTGGCTAGATCGATCTGGGGAGAAAGGGCCGTCGCAATGCCCAGTAAGCGGTATTCCGTCGCGGCAATCTGACCAAATCTTCTCACTACTTCAGGATTGAAGGTGGCGGCCAACCCCAACGGGCCGGGCCACATCGAAATAGACCCACCGTTGCCGGCATTAAACTCGGCCTCGGCGCGTGTGCCGTGACGCGGGTCGGAACTGCTGTTGACGGGAATCCCCAACCCTAAACCCTCGACCAACGCCTGGGCGTTGTTATTCCATTCGGCAGCCGCTTGCGGGCTTTCCACCGAGGTAATCAGCACGTGACGCAGGTTGTCTTTGGTCAGAAATTGCCGCTGCTGATCCGATAAATCACCCACTTTAGCCCCACTTCGGGCAAATACTTTTCCGCTGTACGTACCGGCAAATGGCCCGCCCCCCGCTGCCGGAATAGGCTGGTGGCGACTATACAACATCAATCCGGCAATCTGATCGATGGTCATTTTCGAGGCCAAGTCTTTCGCCCGTACCTCGGCTGACAACCGCCAGTCTTCGTACGTATCTAGTTGGCCATTCTTATTCAGATCTTTAAACGCAAAGCCTTTGTCAGTCAGTATTTTGACCCCTGAGCTGGGTGCGTAGCCCAGTGTTTGGCCCCCTTTATTGGTGACTTTGATCCAGTTTGTGGGTTTGGTTTGGGTGCCATTTTGTCCCAGGGCCAGGGAAGCGATTAATAGGTTCAGGGCCGTGAGGTAAAGAATCTGTTTTTTCATCGGTTTTAGCTACTAAATGAATCGGCTGTCACTCATCATTAATGATTGTCAACGACGAGTTAACGCCATTCCCTGGAAACGTTAACCAGGCTAACGGATGTTGCCACCCGGGTTAAGACCACTGGGAACGTGATCGGGGATGTACCGATTAAACCCATAATCGGTCAGGGCTTTCATGAACGCAATGACCTGGTCCTGTTCAAAGTCCCGCAGCGCGACGCGCTGTATATGGACGTCTAACTGCTTCACCGACACGTGCGGGTTTTGGGAAATAGGCTCCCC
>NZ_JBMDWV010000289.1:0-45915 GCF_048594605.1 Spirosoma sp. | reverse complement strand
ATTAGATAAGCTGGCAAAAACCGTTAACCTCGCCGAACCGTGGAAAACGCCTAATGCTTGTCAATTTGATTCGATGACGCTGGCAAGCTGGATGAATCAGCAGATGAACTTCAACGTAGCAAGGCGATTTTTCAAAGTTGCTGCTGAAGCCATCTGGGCTGCTGATCCCGCAGAGATTTCGCTCCTGCACGCCATGTTTTATACTAAATCGTGCCGCGATCTTGATACGCTCATGAATGTTAAAAACGGAGCGCAGGAAGAACGATTTGTGGGTGGTGCTCAAACCATTGCCGACCGTATGGCCGCTACGTTTGCCAATCAAATTATTTTCAATTCTCCGGTTAAAGCTATTTTGCAGGACGAAAGCCAAGTTAATATTGTAACAGAAACCGCAGTCTTCAAGGCTCGCCACGTCATTGTAACAGTCCCACCCGTTTTACAAAACCGTATTGATTTCCAACCGCTACTTCCCGCTCAACGGGCTCAACTTATTCAACGAATGCCAATGGGATCAGTCTGGAAATGCTACGCTATTTACGAAAAACCATTCTGGCGCAAGCAGGGGCTAAACGGCCTTGCGGCTACCCCTGACGGTCACGTAACCGTTACGTTCGACAACTCGCCTAGGGATGGAAGCCAGGGCGTCATGATGGGGTTTGTGCTGGGAAATCAGGCAAAGGAGTTTGCGATGCTATCTACAGAAAACCGGAAACGGTCCGCCATACATTCGTTTGCTACGTTCTTTGGGCCAGAAGCTCATAAACCGCTACGTTATCTCGACCATAGTTTTATGAATGAAGAATGGTCGCGCGGGTGCTACGCGGGCCTGATGGGACCCGGTGTCTGGACGACACTTGGTCCGGCTTTACGAGAGCCGATCGGACGAATTCACTGGGCAGGTACGGAGACATCAGATATATGGAATGGCTACATTGAGGGTGCTATCCGTTCAGGCGAGCGAGCAGCGAAGGAAGTAATGATGAGTGAATGATGAACATGTATTTTTCTTCCCGTATAAACCCAAACGTATAATGAACTTCATCCAAGCTCCAGATGCGCCTGTGCCGGGCGGCCATTATTCACAAGCCGTCGTTCACAACGGTTTGGTTTTTGTATCCGGTATTTTGCCAATCACGCCCGATGGAAAGAAATTGACGGACGCAACCATCGGTGAGCAAACCGCACAAATTTTAGCGAACCTTGACGCCATTTTGAAGGCTTCGGGCAGCAAACGTGAGAATGTTTTGAAAGTAAGCGTATTTGTCTCAGACATTAGTGCCTGGAGCACAGTCAATCAGCTTTATACCGACTTTTTTGGTGATCACCGACCGGCTCGTTCCATCGTACCAGTTGGACCACTTCACTATGGTTTAGCCATTGAATTAGAAGCTGTTGCAACAACGTAACACGGTCGGACTAGCGTACTGTCCGACCGTGTTACGTTGTTTTACTTAACTTTCACTCGTTCTCCGGCAGAGTGCGCTGAAAACTCAGGGGCGTAAAAGCATTGCACTGTAGCAACACCCGCTGAAAAATCGCCGGTTTGAGCCACGCGCAAATCATACTCAAAAACGTGCGTCCCGACCGGTAAATAGCTCATAAAGAAATCGGTGCTGGCATCGCGGGGCGATTCGTAATAACCCACTCCATTCTGATACTTATAACCCGATAAAGCCGCTACTGGCTCGAAACCCGATGCCCGACTATCTTTCAGGTGAACGTACTCCATAGCTCGGTCCGTCTTCAGCACTAATCGTACTTTAATCAGATCGCCGGGTTTTAAAGAAGTTTTTGACGTAATAGCCGTAATGGTTGGCCCACCTGGCGAATCACGTTGCACGTAAAGCGACTTTTGAACCGATAGCCCCGCACTACCCGGCATAACGCGATCAAGCGGCTCGAAATGCTGCCAGTATAACGCACCCCAGGCGGGTCCGTCGGTTGTTTTGGCAACTTGAATGACGCCCATTTCTGGCTTAATTTCTGAAGCAGCGTACGTTACTTTTTCATAGCCTGTAATCGCGTCGGTCTTTGTAACCCGACTTTCGATAGATTGCCCACCCAGACTAACCTGTGTGTTAACGCCTGTACCAAGCCAGTCGCTACCACGTAGTAATAGCGCATAAACAGCTTCGGTAGTTGCTTTAGTTGATGACCACGCCTGGGTTTGTTTCTGACGTAGTAGCCAGCGTTTCATATCGTCAACTTCGGCGCGAACCGGATTAATCTCGTCGAAAGCTTCAATAAGATAAGCCTGGGTTTCGATTGGCGTCTGATACCAGTAAAGACCGCTTTGGTTATCTGGCCAGTACATACCCAGCTCCTCACTTTTACGAGCCCGTTCACGCAGCGAAGCCAGAATTCCATTTGCTGATTTAGTGTCTCCAAATCGATTGAGAGCCAGGGCCGCCAGCGCCTGCCCCTGCAAACTCTGTTTCAGCCAATCCTCCGAAACGCGTTGCTTCAGATACGTTAATACGGCTTTATCTACTGGTTTTTCGATATAAAAGCTACGGGCGTACAAGTATTGAGTAGCCGTAAAATACCACGGACTAATTCCCTTGCTAGTTTTCTTTTGCTGCCCTTCCAGTTTTTTCTGCTCCTCCACCCAACGCTTCATCTCGGCGTCAACGTAGCGAATAGCATTAGCCTGCATGTCAGCGAGTTTCCCCTGCAAGTCGCTCGAAAAACGTACTCCTAGCTTCTGCAGATGCCCAAACCCACTCAGAATATGCAGGGTAATGGGCAGATTAGGCTCCATACCGCCGAACCATCGGAATCCTCCTGAAGCTGGACTGCTGCCATCGGTTTGTAACTGTTGCAGCTTTTCGAACGCCAGAAGCTGTTCTCTTTCCATTCGATTGGCGTCCAGCAATTGCCCTAATCGGGCCTGTCGTTCGGTTTCGGAGCGGGCATCCGCCAGCCAGGGCGAATTTTCTAACGCAACAGCTTTCAACTCCTCATTCGATTCGAGCGGACTTTTGGACTGATTTTTCTGCCATTCGGTAATTACCTGCTTAAAAGCCGGTCTGCTATTGACAATGTGAGCGGTCAGGCTGTTGGCATACAAACGGCTAAACAGTTGCTCAGCACACTCATACTGATAATCCATCAGATACGGCAGCGACTGCAGCGCATACCAACTCGGATTACTCGTCACTTCAACCGTTAAGCGCTCGTGCTGAACGGGTAATTCTGGATTAAGATTCGTTAATGGTTTGAGATTAAATTCTTTACGCTCCTTACCATTCACCCAGAACGGCTGCGAATCGGTAACAAGCATCCGATTGGGAAGTACAGGAATTGTAAACTCCTCGCCATCCGTAAATGCACCCGACTGAGCCGTCAGACGACAGGTTACCGTTTCGAGACCCGCCGGAACCACTAACGCCCAGCCTACTGCCTGCCCTTCCCCTGCTGCTACGTTGACCGATGTTTGCAGCGCTGTAAGGTTCAATTTCTGATTAATTGGCTCTCCTGTCAGCGCATTCAGTAACGTAAGACTTGCCGTTATGGGCAGGTTTTTTTCACTGAGGTTATTAACGCGAGCCGTTACACGGATGGTGTCGCCTTCGCGCAAAAAACGGGGCGCGTTGGCGGTAATCATCAGCTCTTTTTGGGTAATAACCTCGCGTTCCAGGGTACCCGTTTTAAGGTCTTTGGTATGCGCAAATGTTATCAATCGCCAACGGGTGAGGGCTTCCGGCATCGTAAATTTCAGGATGACCCTCCCCTGTTCGTCCGTTTTAAGATCAGGGAGAAAAAAGGCGGTTTCGTTAAAATTTCGGCGAGGGTTGATCACTGGAGATTGATTCGGAGCCGATTTTTTCTCATCGCCAGCTTCGTTTCGCTCTCCATAACCAACAGTGACAACGTCGTTCAATCCACCAGACGCATCCAGCATGGGGGAAGCCGCCATTTCCTGTTTTGCCATACTGGTTTGGGCCACGGCTCCGTATGCTTCTCGTCTGCCGCGTATGCGTATGACTACGCCCCTACCAGCTGCTAGTTGGTCGTACCGACGCGCTGGAATGGCTGGTTCAGGTTTGTAGTTATAAAAGAGTACGTTACCCGCCTGAATGCCAAAGCTACCGTAACGCCACCCATAAAAAATTGGCGAATAAGGCAGATAGATAGACGTTGGCCAATCGAGCTTGTCAAACATATCCAGCGAGGCATCATACAGTGTAGCTACCATCTCCGCAGGGGTTTTATCCAGCCCTTTCACCGTCAGCGTCCACTCTTCCCGTTCGCCCGGTTTGAGTTTGTTCCGGAACGTTTGCGTTTCAATAGTGAGCTGCTTGTTCGTCATCGGTACGGTAACGGTCTGGGATATCTGATAAACTCGACCGTTTTGAATCATAGCGAAGTGAACGGCAAAACCGCCACGCTGCTGCTCCGAAACAGGCAACGTAACACGACGAGGTTTTCCGTCCGTTTTTAGCCACTCTTCCCGAACAATTTTACGATTTTGCTCAACCGTCATCAGCACCCAACCGGGTAAACTATTTCCAACCCAGAATATAGCTTCTTCGCCCGGCTCAGCCGTCGTTTTACGAGCCTGAACCCAACCTTGCTGCCGAGAAGAAGCTGTTGGCTGTTTATCATTGACAACTGCAAAAAAGACGCGTTCTCTAGTTGTATCCCCAGTTGAGTCAGTAACCGTCAGTTCCGCTACGTATTCACCCGGATTATATTTGCTTAGATCAGGTTTAATTAGTGAGTCAGCAGGAAAAACGAAGGACTGCTGCTGTACCTGTTCACCTTTTGGCCAGGAACGCGGATCGGTTTCATTCCCGAACACATCATTAGGGAATAGCTTCCTGAATTCTTCCTTAGTTAACAATTGGCGGTCGGGTCGCTCCCACAAGCGATAACGTAGTGGCTGCGCAGGTGGCTGCAATCGGTAAACAGTTAACTGGCCTCTGGCAGACACTTTCTCTCCGGCTTGATTGGTGATACGTACTGGGAACGTAGCGGGTTTGTCATTTTCGATTTCCGCCGGGATGGATAATGTCGCCTGCAAAGCGGAATAACCAACACGTAGCGTTTGAGTCATACTACGCGTTTCTCCTGCCTTATCGGTTACATCAATTGTTACGTCAAAGTCAAAAATAGGGTTGCTTCCCCGGGATGGCTCGCGGTCAGGCGTTGCTACGAACGTAATGGAAACGTTACCTTTTGTATCGGTTTTAGCAATTCCATTGGCGATTTCAGCCTGGTTTGTATTACGTGGAACGTACCACCAGTCCCAACGTGGGCGAAGTTTTCGTACTACCCGATAGCGAACCTCTGCCCCATCAACGACAGCGCCCGAAAATGTTTTCGCTTCGGCCGCTAACGTAACAGTTTGTCCCAGTTTGTACGACTGTTTTATTGGCTTTGCTTTTACCTCAAAGGTTGGACGTTTGTATTCTTCTACCCGAACGCTCGTACTACCATACGGCGTTTGTAGATTCATCATACCAGTCAGGCGACCAACTGGTGCAGTAAAGCTCGCATTAAATGTGCCAAACTCATTGGTTTTCAGATTCTGATTGGCAATACGTTCGCCATTCTGATCCAGAAAATCGATTGTAATTGTCTGGTTGGAGACTACATTAAACAAGTTTGACTTTCCATTATAAACCAATCCTTTTACGTAAATTGATTGACCAGGACGATAAATAGCCCGATCCGTAAACAGTTTTGAATAAGTTTGAGTCCGTTCAGCATTCGGGCCATTATCCTTATAGTAATATTGTTGATCAGACAATAACGTATCGTTTCCTGCAGTGATTAGGTACTGAAAACCCGTCTGCCGGGGCAAATCTTCCGTTGGTACTTTAGCCTGGCCGTTCGTATCGGTTTTTAAAGGCTTGTATTTCTTAAGCCACGATAGATCTGCGGTACTAACCAGTGACACAGAGGCATTCCTTAGCGGTTCGCCCGTTTGCCGATTCGCCACAACAACGGTTTGATCCTCCCCAACGACGGATACAGGAGGAATCAGATAACTTAAGGTTGAGGCCGTGAAAAGGGTATATTGAGCAGTTTCGGATTTCTCCTGGAACTTACTGTCTGTTGTTGCCAACATCAAGTATTGACCAATTGGTAAACCATTTAAGGGGATCTCAACTGAATGCCGGTTTAAATCGCCATCATCAGGTAACGTAACGGTATTTTCGGCTACGTAGGCATGCTTTAACCAGTCACTGAAACGCTTCCTTTTCTGATTTTCCGTAATCCCATAACTATCACGGTACGTCTGCCACTCGGCCGTCGACAGTCGGATGATCCGGTACAAAACCTTATTAATATTCTGATAACTTACCAGCGCCCGAAATGGCTGCTGCGGCATATTAACCTGTTCAACCTGCAACAGAAGCATCGGCGACAATAAGCGATTCAGTAACTGAGCGGCTTGCTGACCAGCCATTGTTTTGGGAAACCGTTTAACCAGATCCCGACAAATGTCAGCCGCTTGCTTATGGTTCCATTTTTTCGGGTTCGTCTTCTCCGAAGCAGGCTCATTTTCATCATCAAGTGGTTGAACAGGGCCGTTGTAATTCGTCAGAAATTCGGCTAGTTGGTAGGCGTAAACGGCCTCCGCAGGTTGATTTTTATACCGGACAATCTGTTTTTCAAGCGTTTTCCGGTACAACGTATCGCGCTCAGGAAGAACACTATACCGGTGAACAAACGCCAATCGTAGTACGTCGGCATCAGTCAGTGCATCCGGGTTTGTCAAATGAAACGCCAATACCTGTTGGTAAAGCAATAACGCCTGATAGCGGCCAGACAGCGAATCCCGGCTTTGAATAGCAAGTTTCGTAAATACCTCTGGTTCAGCCAGGTAAGCGGGCTGATCTAACTCAAATCGAAAAACAGGTTTCAGCAGATCGGTTTCTGTATTCTGAAAAAAGCCGATAGCCCGGTGCGCCAGAAGGTCGTAGAGCGTTGGCCGAAGTGGACGTGTTTCCGGATCGCCTTTTTCCAACAAGACATCGTACGCACCAATTGGTGTCTTCTGCAATAATTCTTTCGGCTTTAGCGAGGTCAGATACGAATTGGTGATGGCATCAATAAGTTGCCGGGCATCCCAGGTCGTAAAATCAGTGGCTACGTATGCTGATTTCGTCGCTTCTGCATTGACAGTAGCCCGGTTATAGAGTTTGTGCCGATTCTGCTGAAAATACTGCCAGTATACATCTCCCAGCACAGACTGCAATACAGCCTTCGCCGGTTCGGGGGTTACGGTGATGTCGGTCTGCAGGGAACGTATCACTTCTTTGTAGGCGTCTTCATCCGACGCTGTTCGGTAAATAGTACGCGCTATGGCCGCTTTAGCAAGCTGAGGGTAATTTTTCTGCGCTTTAGCTTCGGTATAAATGCGGTTGGCGATATCCAGCGCCGATTTTGGTAAGCCTTTAGCAGCCACTGAGTCGGCTCGTTTCCAGTCACGAGCGTAATCGGGTTGGGGCTTGTTTTGAGCAGAAGCGGCCAAGGTAAATAGTACGAAAAAAACGGTTAGTAACGAATGCATAGCCTGTCGTAAATCAATCGTTGGGATAGATGAGAATAAGGTAGTTTTTCCACAACGTTCGTTACTATGACTCTGGTTTGTGAGTAAGGGTTTAACAGGAAGCAGAAGGTGATGTATCAAGAACCTGATAAAGTGCTTGTTCCTTTCAGAAAACAATTAATTTCCAGCTTCTTCGCTATTTTTAGCAAGATTCATCATTCGTTACCAATATGCCACCTATTTTACTGCTTACTACGTATCTGCTTATTTTTCTAAGTCCGCCCAAAAACGAGAAAACGTATCCGATTGGGCAGATCAAGACGGATAAAGGAGAAATTCTTTTCTGGCTATACGACGAAACACCTAATCATAAGTCCAGTTTTATGAAGCTGGCCAACGAAGGTTACTGGGATACACTTACCTTCAACCGGGTTATCAACAATTTTGTCGCTCAGGGAGGTTGCCCTGATACACCGGCTGGCTTTGCCGACTCGCCTTATTTACTCAAACCCGAGTTCAGGCCGAACATCCGGCACGTATACGGAGCCGTAGGCGCTGGCCGGGACAATAATCCCCAAATGCTTTCTGCTGGCTGCCAGTTCTACATTGTTCAGAACAAGAAAGGCGAGCACCGGCTCGACAATAAATTTACCGTTTTCGGGCAGGTTTTCAAGGGAATGGACGTAGTGGATGCCATCGTTGCCGTCAAAACCGATTCTACCGACACCCCCCTTACGCCCATCAAACTGGATGTGAATGTGCTTAATCTTACAGCCGTTGAATTAAAAAAACAGGGCTACTCGATTAAGTAGCCCTGAATATGTTCCAATAAATAAAACGGTTATTGCTTCAACAAAAACGCCGTCAGATCGGCCAACTGCTGCTGACTCAGTCCTAATTGAGCGGGGTCGGGCATAAGGCTGTTTTTATACTGCCTGCGCGATGAAATCTGATCAACAGGGATCGTATGTTTAATTCCCTTAATTCCTTTTACGGTTACGGCCTGATCGCCGTCGCTTACCAGAAACCCGTAATACATTTGCCCTTTCTTGGTCGTGATCATGTACGGTTCATAACCAAATGCAATACCTGCACTCGGATAAAGAATAGCTTCCAGTAGGCCACTCTTGTCGAATTTCTGGTGAATCTTGCTTAGGTCGGGGCCAATGTCTTCTCCCTGCTGACTGTGGCGGTGACACGTAGCACAATTTGTTTTAAAAATGTTCCGACCGTTACGTTCATCGCCCTTAAGCATCGCAATCTGAGCAATTGCTGAATTTGTAGTATTTACATCGACAGTGGCTGACGTTTTTGCAGGAGCTGTTTCTGAAACAACTGGCGTAGATTGCGCCTGTACAGGAACTGTAGAAACAGGCGGGGTTTTTACTGGCTCTTTTTCTACCGTGGGCGTCTGATTAGATTCAGCCGGAACAGCCGCTACCGAGGCTGAAGACGTAGCAGTCGAAGTCGTTTCGGTTTGTGTTGGGCGTTTCCAGGGAAAATACTCCTTACCCATTGTCCGTACGGTCTGATCTTTATTGGTCCGAATACCGGGTCCGGCAGCTTTGATCAAATCTTCGGAAAGCTTTTGTTCAGCCGCTAAACCAATGAGAATTTTCGCACCCTCCACGTCCTTCGACATTTCTGTAGCTATCTTACGTTTTTCAGCGTCCGTTTTGGATTCATCGAGCAGTTCACTACGTTTAGAAAGCATTTTTTGTTCTTCGGTAGAAACCGTAGTGGGCCTGACATCCTCCCAGTTCATCACCTTGGCCCAATCGTTACCTCGTCGGAAATCAACCCAGTACGTTGCTAAATCCGCTACGTCCTTGTCCGACGATTTGGTCAGGTCAAGCATAGCTTTTGCGGCTGGCTGGGTTTTGATAAACGCCAGCGACGTAATGGCCTGCTTTCGGGCATCCGGAGCAAGTGCCTGGCTACCAGCCCGTTTTTTCAGCATCGATACGGCTGATGCCGGATGCAATTCCCAAATCAGATTAGCCGTCCGCTGGTCCCACTTTGTTGGGTCATCGGGTAAGGTTAAGTCAGCGAACAGATTATTTTCTTTGCCATCAGCGGCTTCGCCAAGGGCATCTAAATACCAGCGATCCTGTCCATCATACCCATTGACCAGGTTCAATAGCATAACCCGACACTCATCGTACGGAATATCACGTAGCGCCACTGCCACCTCCCGACGAACAGCCGAATTTCGGTCGAGTGACAGGTTTCCCAGCAATGGCCGTAAGGCTTCCTGCGAGGCTGTAAGCCCTGGGTTCGATTTATTATTTTCGGGCGTAATGCTTCGGATTGCCCGGATTGCCGTAATTCGGGTCATTGGATCGTCGGCTTTCAGGAGTCGCTCTACTTCAAACTGACCTTCGCCCCCTAGCTGAACCAACAGAAAAATAGCTCTGGCCCGATGGTACGGATTCGGCGACGACAGAAGCGCCAGTACAGGTTCAATCGCCTTTTCGCCCTGTTCACGTAGTGCCTCAAAGCCCAGCATTCGCACATTTACTGCCGGACTGAGCAGGGCGGCAATCTGGCCTTGCGTGCTACGTAAATCAATCTTGGGCGCTTTGAGATTTTTACCCTTCGGTGTGATCCGATAGATACGTCCGAAGCCCTGCTTATCCTGCATCTGGTGGCCCCCAACAATTGGATCGTACCAGTCGGCAATGTAAATAGCGCCGTCGGTACCTACCGCTACGTCGCTCGGACGAAACCATTTCCGGCTGTCCTTTTCGACATCATTCCATTTGTAATTTTCATCAACTTTGGGAAACGTACTAACGAAATCGATCCGTGGCATTCGATAACCTGCGCCTGCCAATTCCGGCTTATAGCCGAAAATTACGTTACGTCCCGCTTCAGCGCTCAGCAACATTCCCCGATACGTTAAGCCAAGCTCATCGCCCTCATAAACGACCATACCTGTTGGCGAACCCGCGCCCGTAAGATCGCCAACGGGCATTACGCCGGGGTCTTCCTGATGCCAGTGCGCCGTAGGAATTGGCTGACCCGGCCGCTGATCACCTTTCCAGTTGCGGGTGCCGTCGGCGCTGAAGTATCCGGCGTTTCCTCCTTCCATCACCCAACTGGTACGGCAGGCCATCACTTCATCGTCGTTGTCGTTCTGCCACATATTACCGTACGAATCAACGGCGGTTTCGTAATTGTTTCGGAAGTTATGGGCCATCACTTTCAGGTTGGAACCGTCGGGATTGATACGTAGCGCCAGTCCTCCAACCCATACGCGGCCATCGTCACTTACCTGATTGCCATGATTGATTTTGTTGTAGGGCGTTCCACCAACGTACATGCTTCCCGAACGTAATGTCCAGCCGTCTTTGTCGCTTACTACGTGCGGGCCAGCGTTGCCGGTATTGAAATAATACTTTCCGTCCGGACCAGCGACAACCGAATGAAGCGAATGGTCGTGGTCCATACCCCCAAAACCCGAAAGCATGACTTCTTTTTTGTCCGGCTTATCGTCGCCATTTTCATCGGTGTACACCACAATATTCGGGGCAGCCGATACAATCACTTTATTTCCGATGACGGCAATTCCCAGCGGAGAGACAATATCCGGATCGGTCACAAACACCTTATTGTTGTCGGCTTTGCCATCGCCATCTGTATCTTCCAGAATCACAATTCGCTCACCTTCCGGATGGTCGAGCCTTCCTTCCGCTTTGTTGTTGAACTTGCGATAGTTGACCGCTTCAGTAACCCAGATTCGGCCTTTGGCATCAACGTCCATGTTTGTTGGATTATAAAACATGGGAGATTCAGCCCAAAGCGTCGCTTCCAGGTCGTCGGGGAGATACAACTTGCTACCGTCATCGCTGCGCGTTATTCCAGGCTGCTTTGTTAACTCTGCTGCTACGTTGCTCCACTGTTGAGGCTGAATCGTTTGCCCCGTTAGGTATAAAAGCCCAACTGTTGTCAGCGCAAAAGGCAACGGGCTCAGAGAGAAAATTTTCTTCATTTTTTAAATTCCAGCTTTCAGGGTCTTTGCTTTACGACGTCGGATCTGAACCTGAGGATCGTTGAAACAATCGTCAACTAAATAGCGAACGTACCGTTTTGTTATTCTCAATATAACTTTCCAGCATCGGCTTTCCTTTAGGAACGGCCCCTTCGATTTGAAGCCAACCCAAATAATTGATATCGTCCAACGCCTTTCTAACCTTGACAAGATCAACTTTTCCCTGTCCGAGCAACGAGCCGTTTTCTTTCAGATGTACCTCGCAGATTCGGTCTTTACCAAGATCGCGAATTTCTTTATAAATATCGTAGCCCATGTCCGATGAATTGCAGACATCGTAATAAACCTGCACAGCGGGCGAACCTACGGCATCCAATATAGCTAGTAGTTCGGGGGCCGACAGCCACGATTCGATGCCTAATACGACGCCCGCTTTTTCAGCTTTGGGTGCTACAGCTTTTAATCGGTCTATGACGACTTGAGTCCCTTTGCGATCATTTCGCAGATCATTATTGGAGAAAAAAGCGAGCAGAATATTCTTTACGCCAAGGGCGCTGGCAACATCTACACTATCCTGTACCCACTGCTCAGTGCGCGGATCGGATTTATAAGGAATCTGGTTTAGCAGCCCGATGGCTAGGCCGCCAATCGCTACGTTTGCCTGCCGGGAAGCGTTTTTAACCGCCTGTTGCATTTCAGACCGACGAAGATGTTCGTGATCAGTCGTCGTGTTCAGACTGACCTGTACACCGTCGAGACCGATTTGTTTCGCAACCGCAAAACTGCGGATATCACCAGCAGGACCAATAGACCAGTCGCAGGCGCCGATCTTAAAACGAGGTTCAAAAGTGAATGCCCGACCGTACGTTGAATAGCTTATGGCCGCAACGCTCAAACCCAGCGAATAACGTAGCGCCTTTCGACGATTCATCTGCGAATTATGTTGTTTGACGCATCAAAGGTACGTATCTATCCTGCACTCAACATTAATTATTATAGAGCGTATATACTTTTGGAAAGAAAACTACTTTTTTTCGGTTGACTTACAACCGTTTGATTTCAAATGAGGTCATTGAATTGTCAGCGCTACTATGCAGGATGAATACGCGTTAGTTGAAGGGTGCCGAAGGCAGGACCGCCTTGTCCAGCGACAGCTCTATGAGCGGTTTGCCGGGAAGCTCTTTGTCGTTTGTAAACGCTACATAAAAGATGCGGAAGAGGCCGAAGACGTTCTGCAGGATGCGTTCGTAAAAATTTACCGAAATATCGACTCATTCCGATTCGAGTGCCCGCTGGAAGCCTGGCTAAAACGCATAACGATAAATACAGCTCTTAAACAATTACGAAAACAAAAGCCGTGGGAAAATACTGCTGACATACAGGACATGGCTCCCATATTACCTCAGTCCGACGAAAGTTTACCAACGCTGAATTATAAATACCTACTACAGCTTGTTCAGGAATTACCGCCCGGCTGCCGGACGGTGTTCAATCTGTACGCTATTGAAGGCTATAATCACCCGGAAATTGCCGAGATGCTCGACATCGCCGAGGGAACCTCTAAATCGCAGTATGCCCGGGCACGGACGCTATTGCAACAAAAACTACAAGCCGATGGGCACCCTGCACAAGGATACCCGCTTTGACGAAAGACAACAAAAATGGATGAATTAGATAAAAATATTCCTGAAGATTTTTGGCGAAAGGCCTTCGACGAAGCGGCCGAAACGCCACCAGCCCGCGTTTGGTCGTCCATCGAGCGTCAGTTGGATGAATCGAACGGACCCCGGATAGTTCCGCTTTGGGGGCCGGGGATGGCTTCATCACGTCCTGCCATCTGGTGGGCTACAGGTGTAGCCGCAACCCTGGCATTGCTACTGGTCGGTTGGTGGGCAATGGATATGTCTTCCAACACACCGAATCTGACCAGCATACATCCTTCTGCTGATAACGTAGCGGCAGCCCCTGCTACGTCGGCGAATTCATCGGTAGCCAAATCATCTGGACAGGATACAAGATTGCCAAACACCAGCACTGGTAAGCCATTCCGCGAGAGTTCACCGCAAGCGCTAGTGGCTTCTGCTCAAAAACCGACAGAAAAGTTCAGTAGTCCGGAGAAGACATATGCAACGAGAACGAGGCTGTTACCTGGCTCGCAAATCGCTTATTCGCCAGAAGAAAAACAGCGTTTTACGAATTCGAAATCGCCCGTTCAGTCTTCTATAGCTATTTCAGCACTTGCTACATCGCCGGTAATGGCAGCCCCGGCCGGTAGTACGTCTTTTTCTTCGGAAAAATATGTGGCCGTATCAGACATTACGTCGAATCAGGCTAACGTAGCAGCTATTGATCAGCTTACCGGAAAGCCTTTACGTCTTCGTTCACCAGGCCCAATTCAGCGGATTGTCTGGTTTCAACCAGCCGAGTTATCTCTGGAACCAGAATTCACGAAAGAGAAGCGTAAATCAAAAGAAAAGTGGGCATCTGTCAGTGTAGTGCCGGGCGCGTTCAATCCTTCTGTAGCGCTACGTCCTACACAGGCAGCTTATGCCAATGCACTGGTTGGCGCACCTAATAACGCGAATCAATCATCGGTGAATAGTCGGTCAAATTTATCTGTCGCCTATCAGGCCGGAGCCGGGGTTCAGTTAAACGAACACTGGTCAGTCGAGTCGGGAGTAGGTTACCTGGCAGGTCATTCAACCGTTGAAGCACCGACTCAATCAATATCGGCGGCTTTTGTCCAGGGAGCCAGCGCAGATAAGAGTGCGTCGATTGTCAACAATTTATACGTCGATGCGCTACGTAACAGTGCTACCAATAGAGCATCTGGTTCACCAGCTACACTTGACTATCTGTCCAATAATAACGGTTATGTTTCACAAACCGTTTACAGCAGCCAAGCCCGGCAGGTACTGAGCAACGATTATCAATACATGCAGGTGCCAGTTCAGGTGGGATATCAGTTGCGTCCTCGTAAACGGCTGAATCTGGCTGTTTTAGGCGGTCTGGTCACGAATATTTTTGTTCGAAACACGGTTGGCAACGATGTTGTCATTACGGCACAAGACGGCATATATCGCCCCGTTTCGTTAGCGGCTACCATGGGGGCTCGGGTAAGATATCGGCCTTCAGGTCGCTGGTCGGCTTCTCTGGCAGGTATGTACCAGCCATCGTTGGGATCGGTCACGCAATCGGAATCACAGGTACAAAGTCACCCAACATCAAGCGGAATGAGTTTTGGTCTCGACTATCATTTTTAATACGTAACGCTATGAAAACTACCCTTTTTTCAGCCCTAACGGCTGTTACGGCCGGTGTGCTCGTAACGGCTGTCAGTTGTCAAACGTCGAACGTAGCGCCAACACCGGATACAGCCAGTGAATTACGCGTTTCGGCGCCGTTTGCTAACCAAACCACACAGTTCGCTTTCGACGTTAGTCAGCGAGTGAGTGGGCAGGAAGGTCAGAATAAAAACGTCTTTATCTCTCCTTTAAGCCTGCATATTGCGTTAGGAATGATTCTGAATGGGGCCAATGGGCAAACAGCTCAGGAAATTCAGAAAACATTGAAGCTGGATGCGCAAACGCTGACGGAAGCCAATCAGACGTACCAAAACCTGATGGAAAATCTCCCCGGCGTTGACCCCACTGTAACGCTGACCCTGGCGAACTCTGTTTGGTATCGGAATACATTTAGTGTTGAAAACTCTTTTCAGAGTCTGCTCAGGCAAACGTTCAAAGCAGACGTATCAGCACAGGATTTTACCGATCAGGCAACCGTCGGAAAGATTAATAGTTGGGCAAGCGAGAAAACGAATGGAAAAATTCCGAAGGTTATTGAGCAAATACAGCCTGATAACGTAATGTTTCTGCTGAATGCACTTTACTTCAAAGGTGATTGGAAAACTCAATTCGACCCCAGCCAAACGGTTGATGCTCCTTTCAGGCTGGCATCGGGCGGTACGACAAATGTGCGCATGATGCGGCTTAAAACCAGCCTGAATCATGCCTACCGATCGACGTTTAGCGCATACGAACTACCTTATGGCTCGGGTAAGTATGCAATGACCATATTACTTCCTGCTTCCACTAGCTCGGCGGATGCCATAATCAATTCGTTGAACAGTTCGGAATGGGAGCAGCTTCAGAAAGATATGAAGTCGGGCGAGATTGATTTCGGTTTACCCAAGTTCACCCTCAATTACGAAGTCACTTTGAATAAGGCGCTGAGTGCGATGGGTATGCCAACGGCTTTTACCGATCAGGCAGATTTCACAAAAATCAACTCACAGGGAGGCCTTTTGCTTAGTTTTGTGAAGCAAAATACGTTTGTTGCTGTCGACGAAAAAGGAACAGAAGCCGCAGCCGTTACGACTGGGGGGGTTTCTGTTACGTCTATGCCTCAGCCGACCTTATGTGATCGGCCTTTTCTGTTTGTTATCCACGAAAAAACCTCAGGAACGGTTCTATTTGTGGGTAAAATTGCTGATCCTACCAAGACGAGTAACTCATGAAAACCTGGCTTCTCCTTCCTGTACTTCTGCTGATGGCCTTCTCGGGTTGTGAGCGTGGGAGAGCCATTGAACCCGTTGATGTTAAACAGGTATTAGGCAATTGGCGCTTAGTACAACCCGTTTCTACTTATGAGACGACTCTTGCGGTCGAGGTCGATCAGTATTCCGGGGGAACCGCTTCGGGAGTTCACTCGCTAAAGTTTACCGGCAGAGCAGCTGTTAACACCTATTTTACGTCGGCTCGCCTAATCAATTGGGCCACCGGAACCGTTGATGTATCCAGTGTTGGTTCCACAAAGGTGGCGGGGTCTGCGGAAGCGATGCAATTTGAGCAGACGTATTACGCTAACCTTAAAGCTGTCAACCGGTATGAACTTACGGATGAAAAACGCTTAAAACTTTTCTACGAAGGAGGAGTTTTAGTATACGAGAAATAATAAATGTATGATTTCAGGGCGCGCTATCGTTTTTTTACTTACGTTATCGCTGATTCTGCTCTTTGCGCAATGTGGTCAGAAAGAGTCAGTGATAGCCCCAAATATAGCCGCTCTGCTTGGTACGTGGCAGCTTGTAGAACCGGATTCGACCTATGACGTAACGCTAACGTTTGCGTACGATTCCCGGAATCCTCCGCAGGATATTACGCCTTTTAATGTTACAGGGAAAGCGTCTGTTAATTCGTATAGTGCGCGGCTGTTTGCTACGTTAGATGGTACCTTATCCGCCGACAACGTAGCAAGTACAGACATGGCAGGCTCTCCTCAGGCCCTGCAATTTGAGCGAGTATATTTTGATAATCTGGGCACTGTAGCCCGCTATGAACTACCAGCTCCAAACCAGCTTCGCATGTATCATGGTGGCAAACAGCCTGGTGTGCTGGTGTATAAACGAATCAAATAACATGAAAACGCTACCGATTTTGCTACTCGTTCTAAGCGTCAGTTTAGTTTTGTCATGCTCTTCTAAAGATACCATCGCTCCGAGCGATAAAGTATCGGATACGCAGGTAATTGGGCGATGGAACCTGGCCCGGATCACTAACGGTTTCGGCCAAACGAGTTATAATCCGGCTGAAACCGGAACCTCTGAAACTATTGATTTCAACCCTGACGGTACGTTCCATCGATTAAGTAAAGATAAACTTGGTCAGCAGGAAGAAAAAGGGAACTACTATACCGGGCCCAATCCGACCCAAACTGTAGAGAAACAGGCGATTTTTTATCCAGATGATAAGACCGTCCAGCCTTATTCATTCCGGGATGGCCGTTTGTTCCTTTATCAACGTGGCTCACAAGATGCTACCATCGCTGATGGCTCAACGTACGAATACCAACGACAATAATTGCCTTTTTTTGTGTAAGACCCATATTGCCCGGCCGTAATCAAGACAGCCGGGCAATTTTATTTTCTCCTGTTTCCAACGCTTTCATCCACACAGGGCTCTTGTTTGTATTCTTAATCCCTGCTGTTATGAAAGCCACTCTACTTCTCTTCGTTCTTCCTGTATTATTTCTGACCGGTTGTACTGACAATTGTGAGCAGGTTCGAACGTATCGTAAATACACACCTATTCAACTTACTCTATCCGATTTGCGGCAGGCAGTATCGTCAGGAACGCCAAAGACGCTGGTGGAGCCCGGAAAGCTTTACGTAAAAGATCAGTACCTGTTTATTGTGGAGGTGAAAAAGGGAATTCATGTTTTTGACAACAGCAACCCTTCTAATCCTAAGGCAATTTCTTTCCTCAGCATTCCCGGAAATGTCGACATGGCCGTTCGCGATAATATTCTGTTTGCAGACAGCTATATCGATCTGGTGGCACTTGATATCAGTAACCCGGCTGCAATTAAAGAAGTTGGTCGTGTCGAAACAGGTTTTAAAGCTGGCTATGTTGGTCGTACATACTGGTCATACGATCAGCAGACTATGAAAATAAACGACCAGCTAGAGGAAATCGCCACAGAGACTATCAAAACGGACTGCGAAGGTTCTTTTAATGTATTGCCGTATTTAATACCTATTTCCTGGTTTGGCCGATATTACGAATCATTTGCCTTTGCCGATGCCAATTATAACAGCGTGAGCGCCGGTACAAAGACGCCAACAGGGCCTACAACGGGCGTAGGTGGTTCAATGGCTCGCTTCGCGATTGCCAACAACCAACTCTATGTCGTTAATAATAATGCGTTACAATTGTTTGACATTTCTACGCCTTCCAACCCTGTGAAGGGGAAAACAGCCAATCTGAACTGGAATGTTGAAACCATTTTTCCGTATCGAAATAATCTTTTTATAGGCACCACTACCGGCATGTACATTTATGACGTAACAACGCCTGCCGAGCCGAAACAACTATCAGCTTTCTCGCATGTTCGCTCCTGCGACCCAGTCGTTGTTCATGAGAATTATGCTTACGTAACACTACGCGGTACGAGCACTTGTGGCGTTCCGGGGACTCAGGACGTACTCGACGTAATAAATGTCAGCAATCCGTCTGCCCCCCGCCTGGAGAAGTCGTATCCGCTTGAAACACCATACGGACTTGGTATCGATTTCCCTACCCTGTTTGTGTGCCAAGGCAATAAGGGTTTAAGCGTGTTCGACGCATCCAACCCACTTGATATCAAACCACGCCAGACATTTAAGGATGTGAATGCTTACGATGTGATTCCGCTTTCGAAAGTGTTGCTGACAGTCGGCAAAGATGGTTTGTACCAGTACGACTATTCCAATCCGAGTAATCTTCGACTACTGAGTAAAATTGCTGCTCAACAACCTAACTAATCGATCTGCACCCATGAAAGTCTTTACATTCATAATTTTCGGCCTGCTGGCTCACTGTGCGTATGCTCAGACAGAGTCGCCTAAAACTACCCCTTGGCGCATTACTGTTCAGATGGGAATTCAGGCAGGGCGGGTACGCCCTGATCAGCCCAACGCCTATCCGTATTATGACTATTATGGTTATTTGCCCAGGTACTATAATTATTATCCGATACGTGGTGCAGGGAATCGAATTGGTCTAACAATTCAGGCCTTTACGGGTTATTCTTTCCGGCCCTGGCTCACAACTGGCCTGTCGTTTGGGGTTGATTATTACAACAACTCGGCTTTTCTACCAGTAGCAGCCGCCGTTCAGGGAGATATTGTTGGGAGTAAAAAGCGGATTACGCCTTTCTACACCCTTGAAAGTGGTTATGCCATTGCCGGGCCCAATCCACACGATAATGAATTGAAAGGTGGTTGGCTATGGAGTCCAGGACTAGGCTTACGTATCAACAAGGGCAATGGAACCGGTTTTTTGATCAGCGCAGGGTATAAACACCAGCAAGCTAAGCAGATAGCTTCTGTAGATGGGGTTCAAACATTGTCACAAATTGAGTATCGGAATTATAATCGGCTCTATTTTCGAATGGGTTTTAGCTTTTAAAACATTTGTGACAGCTGGCAAGTTTTAGCAAACGTTACAATATTTGGAAAATAGACATAAAAATATGTAACTACTTTCACTCAGGTCCGTCACTATAGTAGATGTCATTGTTAGGCAGTAGCCGTACAATAATAAGTAAGCAGGGAATAGGTGTGGAAGTAATAGATTAGTACCATCATTATCGCACACCGGACAAACAGGATTTATCTTAACATTATGAAAAAGTTCATCATGCTCGTCACCGGCAGTCTGTTGTTCGCAGCTGGCTACACGTACACGCGCTTACAGGCGGAATACGCAGCTGCTCAGAATACACTGACCAAAGCCTCTGTCAAAACTACCGTAGTTTTTCCTATCAAAAGCGTACCGTCGTTTGTGTTTCGGACCGACAAGCCTTTATCAAGCTTCATGTATAATTAGATGTATTTTCGTTACGTGAAAACTAAAAAGGGCGATACAATTAAGTATCGCCCTTTTTTATTCGGTATATAAAGGTAAATTAACGAACAGCAAATTCGCCGGAACCAATCCGGAATCCCTCTGAATATAGCTCAATGGTATATTTTCCTGGCTTATAAGGAATACCACGGCTGTATAAAAGCTCAACGTTCTGATTATTATTCGTGTAGTTAACGGTTTGTTTTGTCGTATAAACAGTTTCGTTACCGTCTACCGTAAATGTACCTGAACCGTTAGCCATGTCAGAAACGACAGCGCCCGTCGGATCAAGTACCCGCACATATACATCCTTAGGCTCTTCTTTTGTTAAGGGATTATCCAACAACGTATAGACCAGCTTGATTTTGTCCAGACGCTTGGCTTTGTACGAATCGTCTTCTTTTACTTTCCCTTTTGCATTCACTGAGTACACTTTCACGTTTTGTGCTTTCAAAGCTGCTGCTCGTGTAACTTTCGTAGAAAGCTCCTGATTCTGCGATACAAAAGTGGTTACAGAATCCCGTAATTGCTGACGCTGCGTTTTTAAGCCCGTGTTTTCCTCGTCAAGAGTTTTGACGTTCGTAGCCAGCGTCACGTTCTCACGTTGTAGATTAGCAATGAGCGTATCTTTTTCAACGAGGAATGCTTCGTACTCTTTAATCTTAGCTTCGTATTTAGCAATCGACACGCGGCTACCTCTGCGTAACGAAGCTTTATCCCGCTCCAACTGTTCTTTTACCTTCTGTAATTCGGAAATATCGCCACCCAACTTCTGTACTTCAGCGATTTTAGCATCCAAAGCTGTCGAAATCGAATCTAGTTTAACACGAGTTGTTGATAATTCTTCGACGCGTTCGGAGATAGTTACTTCCTGGCCTTCGGATACTTTTTTCTGATCGAAATATAGATAACTTGAAACTCCCGCCAACCCTGTCATAATAATTAGGGCGGCTAGCAAAGCACCATTTGTTTTGGATTTTTGCGAATTACTTTCCATAGAAAATTGTCAGTTTAACGATTGAACATGCACAAACTTTAGAAAAAACCGCGTAAACGGTCACGTATAGGTTGTTACATCTAACAGATAGGTTAAGAGAAAAAATAGCAACAAAAAGAAATGCCAACAGCAAACAATATTCTCGAAACGTTCGTTTAAACCAATCTATTGTCTTCTACAACGGATTGATTTCAAAAAAAGTTTAGTCCCCCCCCGTAAAGAGCCCTCAGACCCGGTACTGTATATCAGCTTTTTACGCCGAATAATAAATACAGATTTCGTGCATCATCTAAACCGGTCACTAGGCAGTGTACTCATACAAATACGTCGATAACAAGGTAATACAACTAGTAGTTATCAAGTAAACTACGTGTACAAATGCCAGAACTTCCCGAGGTCGAAATCAGACGTCAGTATCTCGAAACATCTTCACTGCATCAACCAATAAACTATATTGAGGTTGAGGATAAAAAGCTTCTGACAACCGATTATGCTACGTTACTCGACAAATTGACCGGTCGACAATTTAACAGTACACAACGAATTGGCAAAAATCTATTTGTATTGACCGACGATCCAAACGTAATAGTTCATATGCATTTCGGTATGACTGGGGATCTGGAATACTATCATGCTTCACTTGAGCGGCCACGCTTTGCCCGAATTGTATTTGAGTTTGCCAATGGCTTCAATCTTGGATTTCTGTGTCCCCGCAAGTTCGAGCGGATTGGACTTATTGATAATGTAGAGACTTTCCTTCAGCGAAAAAAAATCGGGCCGGATGGATTGGCAATTTCGCTAGTCGACTTAACGGAACGTATCCGCCGGAAAAAAGCATTCATTAAACCTATATTGCTCGACCAGAGCGTAGTAGCCGGACTTGGTAACTGGATTGTAGACGAAGTTTTATTTCAGGCACTTATTCATCCTGAGCAACGTGGTGATACACTCACCGACTCTCAGATGCTTCATTTACACGATGCTATTTATTTGGTACTGCAAACTGCCATCCGACACGAAGCCACCTACCGCGATTTTCCTGCTAATTTTCTGATTCATGTTCGGGAGTGGGACGATTCGCCCTATGATGACGTCGAAGCGCATAAATTCTGTCCGCGCTGTAGCACACGTATCGAACGTAGTGTAGTAGGCGGTCGTACTACGTTTTTCTGCCCCACTGAACAGATCCTTTAGCTGTGCTAACTAAAATTGCTGCCCCCTCTACAAATCCTTTATATTACCAAACCCTATTACGTCCCGATAAACGGGGTTATCACATAGTTCGGTAGCCCGAACAAGTTTATCCGGGCCAAATTTCGCTTTCAGGTCATAGAGCGTTTGCCGAAGTTTATCCTTTCGGGTATCGTTATCAAACAAACGTAACGGTACCAGTTCTGCCGGTATAAATCGAAAAACGACAACACTCATGCTACGTAGGTATCGATTCAAGACGGGTTCACAGCGGTGAGCGGCCTGAAATTTGATCAGTCTATCTTTAATAATCTGATACAGTTCAGGACCATCCTGTTTCGGATCGGGAAAGTGAGCTTCATAATTATAGGTCTTCCCGTCATGATACCGGCACGAAAACGACAACTCCTGACAGAATACCTGTTTGTATACCATTCTCCGCTCCAGGGTTAAGCAAAGCGATTGCAGCAACTCGTCCAACTGCTCGGGTGTGTTACGTTGCTCCGCCGAAATCGTTCGCATGGCCGACATACTTTTGAGGGCATCGCTCGTATCCAGGTCAACCTCTCCACCAAAATTCAGGCGTAAATGCCAGTGCCAGCCAATGATACTCTTACAAACGCTTTGTAAATGTTCGGGCGAAGCATACCGTAATTCTAATGGTGAATGAATACCACCCGCTTCAAGCCTGACCGCCATTCGTTGACCAATGCCGGGTAAATCAGTCAGCCGTAATGAACGTAGCACTTCATCAATTGTGTCAGGCGTAATGATTGTCAGTCCATCGGGTTTCTGTACATCAGACGCTAGTTTAGCTAGAAAAACGTTGGGAGCAATCCCGATTGAGCAACGAAGCCAGTCACCAACTTTTTGCCGAATTGCCTGCTTGATGGCTAAGGCCGTTTGCTTGATGTCTTTATAAACTAACTGGTAATTTGTCAGGTCAACCACAGCCTCATCAATACTCTTTGGCACTACGTCCTCCGAAAAACTACGTAGCACCTCTATTATTTTAACATGGTATTCTCTATAACGATTTGGATGCGTTTCAACGGGAACCATGTCTGGACATAGTGCCATAGCCTCGTCTAAGCGCATACCGGTTTTCACACCCCGTAATTTGGCTTCTATCGACGGCGCAATGACACAGCCTTGTCGACCTGTATAAACACATACCCCAATTGGTCGGCCCCGTAACCAATAATTCTCCTGTTGCTCGCACGAAGCAAAAAAGCTGTTCATATCTACGAACAGTATGTTTGGGAGCGTATTGGCAGAAAGTCGATTCCGGTTCATCAAATTTTCGGGGAGAACGTTGCTTTTCTTGCAGACATTCGTCTGTATTTATTGTATATTTGCTCTAATACAACCGCAATATATTTTAGTTGTATTATATCTGCTAATTATTTATCATACAATGGCAGAAAATTGTTCAAAAAAAATTAATAGCATCGTGACGATCCAGGACAGACTCAAGCATGTTTTCGACGCTTTAGGGATTACTATATATCAGATAGCCAAAGAGTTAGGCGAAAATCCATCGAAATTTTACAATATTTTGAATGGTAGAGCCAAACCATCGTACGACACAATTATGAGTCTGCTGGCTTGCTATCCGCAGATCAGTGCCGATTATCTGATTCGAGGCATAACGCCTATTCTAAAGTCGCCTGAGGAAAACGCACGGTTACTAAATGAGGAAGATGAAACGCTGGAAGTCCCGTTCGTTCCCGTTAAGTTCTACGCCACTTTTGTTGAGAGCTATACAGACGGTCTAAGTGCTACAGACACCGAAACGTTTCGGGTTCGTAAAGCGGTAGCCAAAAATCACAAACAAGCGGTTGTACTGGAAATTTCGGGGAATAGCATGAGTCCTCAACTGGCACACGGCGCTAAGGTACTGGCCGTACCCGTTGGTGAAAACAACTGGGAATACCAGTCCGGCGGTGTTTATGCGGTAATGTATCGGGATTACTTTGTTGTTAAGCGCATCCGAGACAACGAACTCCTAACTCGTAAATACCTCACGCTCCATTCGGATAACCCAAATGGGGGGAACGTAACGGTGCCTTTGCAGGATATCCGGGGTTTGTGGAAGATTGTTACCATCGTAGAAGCTCCGGTCGAATAAAATATTCATTCAATAAAAAAGCAGCGGACCAGTTATTCACTGGTCCGCTGCTTTTTTATTGAATCATCAAATAAATACTACATGAACTCTCCCTGCTTCATTACGTCTTCCTGATGCGCCCACATCTCCTGGAAAATGACGCTACGTTGTCGTAGTTCTACAAAGCTTCCTTTATCTACAATTTTGCCGTTCTGCATAATATAAATGTAATCGAACAACGGAAGTAAGTGCAGACGGTGCAAGGTTGAGACAACGGCTTTGTCGGAAAATTCGCCGAGGAGTTCCCGGTAAATAGCCAGTTCCGTTTTGGGATCTACGCTACTCGTTGGCTCATCCAGCAGAACAATGTCGCTGGTACGAGCTGCCAATACGCCCCGCGCTAACGCCAGACGCTGCCGTTGACCTCCCGACAAATTCACTCCTTTTTCCTGAATATTCGTTTCCAGTCCGTTTGGTAACTGATTTACTACGTCGTCAAAGCGAGCCACCCGACAAACGTCTGAAATAGCGTCATCGTCAAAAGGCAATCCGAGGGTAATGTTATAAAGAATGGTATTCTCAAAGATTTCCGGCTCTTGGGGGAATAAAGTTACCGTATTGGCAACAGCGTTTAAGTCCGGCAGAACTTTACCATCGACACGAACTGACACGCCCGGTTCAGGTAAATATAAGCCACGTAGCAAAGTCAATAGTGTACTTTTACCAGAGCCGCTTTCGCCAATAAAAGCGACTCGTTCACCACGGCTCAGCTTAATCTGCAAATCGCTCAGATTCGCTACCTTACGCAATTTGCTGGTTACGCGCCCATGAGAGAAGTTAAGACCGGCAATGTCAATGGTTTGCCAATTCTCGGGCAAGGTTTCATGCTCAGGCCGTTCATGCTTAGCATACGCTTCTCCAATGCTACGTGCCGTCTGAACATCCGTATTATACTTCACGATTTCGGTGTATTGCCAGGCCACATCATGAAAAACGCTGGTGAACTGATTTACATAACCTAACAACGTAACCAACCCACCAACGAGGAAAACCTGGCCCGGAACGTAGTGTTGGTAGACGTAGCCAGCCCCCATAACAACGTAAATCACACATACCAGCATACTGGCCGCAAACCACTTCCATTCATTAATTTTTACCTGACGCATGAACGGAGGAAAAACAGCGGCTATCCTGCTACCTAAACTCGCCTGAATACGCTCTTCCAGGCGAAGCGTTATCACCGTAATAATGTTGGATAAACTGTCGAAGAGCGTAGCTGAAACCACGTGTTCCTGTTCGTTTGTTTCGTCAAGTGCTTTAATGAAAGGGCGGTCAAAGCGTAAAATTACCCAGATCGTTACGGCGCCCAGTAAAACGCCGATCACTCCGAAAGCGGGCGAGAAATAAAGCATCGCTCCGAACGAAAAGACAAACTTTGAAAGAGCCTGTAGATAAATAAAGCCGTCCTGGAAAAACGTTTTAAGCGCGTCGTAGGCTTTACGAATTCGGTTGATCGTAGAGCCGCTGTGGTGGTCTTTATGCCATCCAACAGGCAGATGTAAAGTCTGATGAAACAACTCATTGAGAAAATTACGGCTCAAATTAAACGCCAGTCGCCGTTCCATAATCCGGGCCGGGCCATGAAAGACCCATTCTAGTACTTCCAGGCCCACATAAGCAGCAATATAGATCCAGACGAGTTTGACAATCGCCGTATCCTGTTGCTGAAGCTCACCAATAAACCAGCCAAACAGCAACGGACGTAACGCTGCCACTACGTTTGCCAGAATAAAAAGGAAGTAAACTAGTACGTATTGCCGTTTCTCATGCCGGGCATAGGTCCAGGCAGTCCGCAACAAAGCAATGTAAGGATTTTGCATGATTCCAAGTTACAGTCTCATTTTATAAGACGGATTCTGCTACTAAAAGGGACAAAAAAGGAGAATAGTTTCTACGATATTCTTTAACGTACCGTTGCTTTTCTGATTGAAATTCAGTAATTTTGCGACCTGTTTTATAGCGGGGTCATACGCTGAACGTAGTGACCCTTCTTTTGAATTTAGAAAAACATAACTTTCTGTATACAAGCTAATGGCTCGCGATTTAAATTTCACGAGAAACATCGGTATCGCTGCCCACATTGATGCGGGTAAGACAACCACAACCGAACGTATTCTCTATTACGCCGGGGTAAGCCACAAAATTGGTGAAGTGCACGATGGTGCCGCCACGATGGACTGGATGGAGCAGGAGCAGGAGCGGGGTATCACCATCACTTCGGCTGCTACGACTGTTGACTGGACTTACCGTGACAAAAAATACCACATCAACATCATCGATACACCAGGACACGTTGACTTTACAGTTGAAGTAAACCGTTCGCTACGTGTACTGGATGGTCTAGTATTCCTGTTCAGTGCTGTTGACGGCGTTGAGCCTCAGTCAGAAACGAACTGGCGTCTGGCTAACAACTATAACGTAGCACGTCTTGGCTTCGTCAACAAAATGGACCGGTCTGGTGCCGATTTCCTAAACGTTTGCAAGCAGGTAAAAGAAATGCTGGGCAGCTACGCCGTCCCACTTCAGTTACCGATTGGTGAAGAAGACAACTTCAAAGGTGTAGTTGATCTGGTTAATTTCCGTGGTATCGTTTGGAATGAATCGGATAAAGGGATGACCTTCCAGGTTGTTCCCATCCCGGATGATATGCTGGATGAAGCTACCGAATGGCGTGAGAAACTTCTTGAAGCAGTTGCCGAATTTGACGATCAACTGATGGAGAAGTATTTCGAAGATCCTGAGTCGATTTCCGAAGACGAAATTCTGGCGGCTCTTCGCAAAGCAACCATCAGCATGAAAATTGTACCGATGCTTTGCGGTTCGTCGTTTAAAAACAAAGGGGTTCAAACGATGCTTGACTACGTAATGGCACTGTTGCCATCGCCGTTGGATAAGGAGAGCATCAAAGGAACCAACCCGAATACAGGCGAAGAAATCTCGCGGAAGCCATCTTCGTCGGAGCCTTTCTCGGCTTTAGCGTTCAAAATTGCTACTGACCCATACGTAGGCCGTTTGTGTTTTGTACGTTCCTACTCAGGTGTACTGGAGTCTGGTTCTTACGTTCTGAATAACCGTTCGGGTAACAAAGAGCGGATTTCGCGGATCTTCCAGATGCATGCCAACAAGCAAAACCAGATCGAACGTCTGGAAGCTGGTGACATCGGTGCTGTAGTTGGTTTTAAAGATATCAAGACTGGCGATACGTTGTCGGACGAAAAGAACCCAATCGTACTGGAATCAATGGTATTCCCGGATCCGGTTATTGGGTACGCCATCGAGCCGAAGAAAACAGCCGATCAGGATAACTTCTCGAAAGCAATTGGTAAACTGATCGAAGAGGATCCTACTCTCAAAGTTGAGTCGAACGAAGAAACCGGCCAGACCATCATTCGTGGTATGGGTGAGCTTCACCTCGAAATCATTATCGACCGGATGCGTCGGGAGTTCAAGGTTGAAGTTAACCAGGGTGCTCCGCAGGTAGCTTACAAAGAGAAGCTAACCAAAAACGTTGAGCATCGCGAAGTTTATAAGAAACAAACGGGTGGTCGCGGTAAGTTTGCCGATATCGTATTCGAACTTGGACCACGGGACCAGGAAGAAGATGGTACAACGAAACCAGGTCTGGATTTTGTCAATGGCATTGTCGGTGGTGTGATTCCCCGCGAATTTATCCCAGCCGTACAGAAAGGCTTTGACGAATCGCTGAAGAACGGTCCGTTGGCTGGCTTCCCGCTCGAGAGCATGAAAGTTCGGTTGTTTCACGGTTCATACCACGACGTTGACTCCGATTCGCTTTCGTTCGAAATGGCAGCTCGCTTGGGCTTCCGCGAAGCGGCTCGTCAGGCTGGTCCAAAACTGCTTGAACCAATCATGGCTGTTGAGGTATTAACGCCGGAAGAGTATACAGGTCCAATTACGGGTGACCTGAACCGTCGTCGGGGTGTAATGAAAGGCATGGATTCGAAAGCTGGCTCACAAGTGATCAAAGCTGATGTTCCGCTTTCTGAATTGTTCGGTTACGTAACAGATTTGCGGACGATGTCGTCGGGACGCGCTACGGCTAACCTGACATTCTCACACTACGAGGTCGTTCCGCAGAACATTTCGGACACGGTTGTAGCGAAAGAAAAAGGTACAGTAAGGGCGTAAGCCTTAAGATATTGGGCAGTTGGTTATTGCGATCAACTGCCCATTTTTTGTGTCGTCGGAGTAAATGGTTCTTTCGACAGACATTTCACTTAATGAACCAAAACACAATGAGCCAAAAAATTCGCATTAAACTGAAGTCGTTCGACCACACGCTGGTTGACAAGTCGGCTGAGAAGATTGTAAAAGCAGTTAAATCGACGGGAGCTATCGTAAGTGGCCCTATCCCACTGCCAACCAACAAAGAAATCTACACCGTACTGCGGTCGCCCCACGTTAACAAAAAAGCGCGGGAACAGTTTCAGCTCTGCACCTACAAACGCTTAGTTGACATCTATAGTAGCAGCGCCAAAACGGTTGATGCTTTGATGAAGCTCGAATTACCGAGTGGCGTTGACGTAGAGATCAAAGTCTAACGACTCTTTTTTAAGGCTTTCTGTGCCGCAGGCTTAAATCTAATCGATTTGAGCCTGCGGCTTTTTTTATTTAATTCTCTGTGATTCCGTTGAATCATACGGCCGTTCTATGAGTTATTTTTGTATATTGTAAATCACGACAGACAGCCGACCTGGGAGATTTAATACGTCATGTTAAACATCATTCAGCTACTACCCGATTCCATTGCTAACCAGATTGCTGCCGGGGAAGTAGTGCAGCGTCCAGCATCGGTGGTTAAGGAGTTGCTTGAAAATTCCGTTGATGCCAAAGCTAAATCCATTCAGGTCATTATTCGTGAAGCGGGTCGCAATCTGATTCAAATCGTTGATGATGGAGTAGGTATGACGGAAACAGACGCTCGAATGAGCTTCGAGCGTCACGCTACGTCTAAAATCCGTTCATCGGACGATTTGTTTCGCATCCGAACCATGGGATTTCGGGGAGAAGCGCTGGCCTCTATTGCAGCGGTTGCCCAGGTGGAAATGCGTACACGTCGTGCTGCCGACGAGCTAGGCACATTGATACGCATAGAAGGTTCCGATATCAAAGCGCAGGAAGCGATTTCATGCCTGCCCGGAACAAATTTGCTGATCAAAAATCTATTCTTTAACGTACCGGCCCGACGTAACTTCCTTAAATCGAATTCGGTGGAGATGCGGCACATCATTGATGAGTTCCAGCGAGTGGCTCTTGCCAATCCGGAAGTTGCATTCTCTCTGTTTCATAACGATCAGGAAATTTACAACCTGCCAGCAGGAAAGCTGAGCCGTCGTATTGTCGATATGTTTGGCAAAAGCTACCGGGAGCAGCTAAATCATTGTGAAGAGCAAACGCCTTACGTAACAGTGCGCGGCTATATTGGTAAACCGGAATCAGCGAAGAAGGCACGTAATGAGCAGTTTTTCTTTGTTAACAATCGATACGTAAAGCATAATTATCTGCATCATGCGGTTGTAGGTGCTTACGAAGGCACACTACCCGAAGGAAGCCATCCATTTTACGTATTGTTCATTGATATCGATCCGTCGCATATTGACATCAACATACACCCGACCAAGACTGAAATAAAGTTCGACGATGAACGGTCGGTTTACGCCATTATGATGGCGGCTGTCCGAAAAGCGGTAGGTATTTATAGCTTAGCTCCGTCGCTCGATTTTGATTCGGATGTAAATTTTTTGTCGGGTGTACGGCCTGTTACATCAAAAGCGGAAACTGTTGACACCAAATCCGAACGTAGTGCACCCCGACCGATTACAACCTCCTGGGCATCAGAAGAGAAACCAGTAACCGGGGATTCTTCTGGTGAGCGTAAAACACTACGTAACGATTCTCTGGACAAAGCTGCGGGTGGAAGTTTTGATATCCCCAAAAAACCTCCTGTAAATAATTGGCAAAGCCTGTACAAAGGCCTCCCCGAAACTGATACGTCTGTTAGACCGAATGGAAACACAGAAGACAACGTAGATTGGTTAGGGCCTGCCAAAGAGAAACCGATAGCAGCTCATGAAGCTTCAACAGAATCAGAACCTATTACGCTAGGCAGTCGAGCCAACCAGCTACAGGTAAGTTTAGAGCAATCGGAACAGGATGTACCCGTACTCGTTGACGACGACAATATTGTACAGCTTCAAAACCGTTACCTATTGGCGCCTGTTAAGTCAGGAATGATGCTGATTGATCAACGACGGGCCTATGAACGCATTTTGTATGATCAGTTTCATTCAGCTTTAACCAAGCGAAATGGAGCCTCTCAGCAGCTTTTGTTCCCACGGACTATTACGTTGACGCCCGTTGATTTTCAATTGGCTCTTGAGCTGCGGGATGATCTGACAAACCTTGGTTTTGAGTTTGACGAGCTGGGAGCTAATACGTTCGTAATTCGTGGCGTTCCAACACTGACAATGGGTGAAAATGAGGAAGATCTATTCGCCAATTTGTTAGCTCAGTTACGGGCTGATACGGGCCGGCTGAAATTGGATAAGATAGAATCAATGGCCCGTTCGCTGGCCCGACGCTCGGCAATACGTCATACGTCTCGGCTGAGCACGGCAGAACGTCGGGCCTTAATTGACCAATTATTTGCATCAACTAATCCAAGCTATACACCTACTGGCGAGCCTGTAGCTGTCGTCTTGACGTTGGATAAAATTGCAGGCTTTTTTCGCTGATAATTGAATTAATCAGCATAAATTCGTTTACATTAAAATGTTTAACCTTACGCCGGTAGTTCGTGTTTTATTGGTATTAAACGTACTGGTCTTCCTGGTAACGAACGAAACCATTATTGACAAATTTGGTCTTCATTCATTTCTGTCAGACAAGTTCAATCCAATCCAGTTATTAACTCATTTGTTTCTGCATGCTGGCTTTGGCCATATTTTCAGCAACATGATTGGCTTAATAGCTTTTGGCCCGATGCTGGAAATGTTCTGGGGACCACGCCGGTTCGTATTTTTTTATCTTTTTTGCGGCATAGGTGCTGCCTTGTTGTTTTCGGGAATAAATTATATTGAAGTACGTGACGTATACGAATCTATTCAAGCGTACCGCGTAAGCCCTGGTTACGATAATTTTTCAGTATTTATTGATCAGCATGCGGGGTATTTATATGATCAGCTATTGCCCTTTCTGGAGAAATTTAAAAGCTATCCAACTGATAGTAAAAATATTCAGGATAGCGTAGCGATTGCAAATCGCATTTTTTTGAATCAAGTTGATGAGCCGCTTGTAGGTGCATCGGGAGCAATTTTTGGTATAATAATGGGATTCGGGTTACTGTTTCCGAACACTCAATTATTTTTATTGTTTTTACCTATACCGATTAAGGCAAAGTACCTCGTTACTCTATACGGGGCTATGGAACTTTACTCGGGTATTCATCGGGCGCAAACTGATAATGTTGCTCACTTTGCCCACATAGGCGGTATGTTATTTGCATTTATACTCGTGAAATACTGGGGATCCCAGCGAAAAACTTTCTATTAGTGATGAGCGGCTTGTTCGATGATTTTCGGAACGAATTCAATAAGCCCAACAACACGTTGGTGCAGTTGATTCTAGTCAACGTAGTTATATTCTTGGTGCTGCTGGTGTCTAAAGTCAGTCTGACAATGGCAGAACAATTGGATATATATAATACAGTAAAAGATCAGTTAATGATGCCAGGAGAGATTCAAGCTTTCCTGCGCAAACCCTGGACTTTAATCACGTATTTTTTCACACATGAAGAGATTTTTCACATTCTCTACAACATGTTATTCTTATACTGGTTTGGTCGGTTGATTGATGAATACTTAGGAAATCGTCGACTGATTGGCCTCTACATTATGGGAGGTATTGCCGGGGGCCTGATATTTCTGGCTATGTATAACTTGGTCCCTTACTTTCAAAATCAGGATACACGACCTATGCTCGGTGCCTCAGCAGCGGCTTTTTCCGTAGCTGTTGGTGCAGCGACTTTACTGCCAAACTATACGTTCCATTTGTTATTTTTTGGTCCCGTTCGTATAAAATACATCGTTTTCTTCTTCATTATTCTTTCCGTTGCTCAATCAGCAGGCCTCAACGCAGGGGGAAATTTAGCTCATCTTGGCGGAGCGCTAATGGGATTTTGCTACGTTAAGTTACTCCAGAACGGAACGGATCTGGGCCGACCTATTTATTGGCTGGCCGATGGCTGGAGTAATCTCCTCAGACCAAAACCAGCTGTTAAAGTGTCTTATCGGCAACGTAGCAGTACAAGTGCCCAGACCAGTTCGTACGTGTCTTCATCAGGTTCGTCGTCCATATCAACACCTGATCAGGATGAAGTTGATAACATCTTAGATAAAATTTCGCGCTCAGGTTACGAAAGCTTAACGCGGGAGGAAAAGCAAAAACTTTTCCGGGCCAGCCAGCGCAACTAATCTTGGAATTATCTCTAAATCCAAGTCTTTGTTGCTCGCATATATATGTAGATAACAGAGACTTAGATTTTTTATAAATATGAAAATTTGTAGTAGCTTCGTTGTTTGAATACAATGGGCGAGCCGCCAACAGAACATTGTACCTAGTACGTGTGTTGTAAGACAGACGTTAGCTGTTACCATCATGCTGATTACCCCTGGCAGTCTTCTAGCCACCATTAGTACCCCCGACGATCTTCGTAAACTCGATAAATCCCGTTTGCCTCAACTTGCCGACGAACTCCGTCAGTTTATTATTGACGATGTATCTGTTTACGGTGGTCATTTCGGCGCTAGCCTTGGCGTAGTTGAGCTAACGGTTGCGCTGCACTATGTATTCAATACGCCTGACGATCAACTGATTTGGGATGTGGGTCATCAGGCATATGGCCATAAAATTTTAACCGGTCGGCGTGACAAGTTTCACACAAATCGGTTTTATAAAGGCTTATCTGGTTTTCCGAAACGCAAAGAAAGTGAATATGATGCGTTTGGCGTTGGGCACTCCTCTACGTCTATTTCGGCGGCTTTGGGTATGGCCGTAGCTTCACAACTGCAGGGTAATTTCAAGCGAAATCATATTGCTGTCATAGGCGATGGCGCTCTGACGGCCGGTGAAGCGTTTGAGGGCATGAATCATGCCGGAACTACGGATAGTAATTTACTGATTGTCTTAAATGACAACTGCATGAGCATCGACCCCAATGTAGGTGCTTTGCGCGAGTATTTAACGGATATTACGACATCGCACACCTATAATCGGGTGAAGGATGAAATCTGGAATCTGTTGGGTAAAATGGACAAACTGGGCAAAACGGCTCAGGAATTAGTTTCGCAAGTACAGTCTGGGATTAAAAGTTCGTTGCTCGAGCAAAGCAATCTTTTTGAGTCGCTGAATCTGCGTTACTTCGGTCCAATTGACGGACACGATATCGACCACCTCGTGAGCGTTTTAGCCGATCTTAAATCCATACCCGGCCCAAAACTACTGCATGTTCTAACTGTAAAAGGTAAAGGCTACGGACCAGCCGAAAAAGACCAGACAAAGTGGCATGCCCCTGGCTTATTCGATAAGGTGACCGGCGTTATTCATAAGAAAATCTATGATGCCCCACAGCCCCCAAAATATCAGGACGTATTCGGTAATACGTTAATTGAATTGGCAGAACAAAATCCACGTATTGTTGGTGTAACACCTGCTATGCCTTCTGGCTCGTCCATGAATCTGATGATGAAGGTAATGCCTAAGCGGGCGTTCGACGTGGGAATAGCAGAGCAGCACGCGGTTACATTCTCAGCGGGCCTGGCAACCCAGGGCGAAGTAGTCTTCTGCAATATTTATTCTACGTTTATGCAGCGGGCCTATGACCAGGTTATCCATGATGTTTGCATTCAGGAGCTCCCAGTCATTTTCTGTCTCGATCGGGCTGGCTTTGCTGGCGCTGACGGGCCAACGCATCATGGCGCTTATGATATTGCCTATATGCGCTGTATTCCAAACATGATTGTGGCCGCACCGATGAATGAGCAGGAGTTGCGCAATATGATGTTTACTGCCCAATCAGACGAAGTTCAGCAGGGGCAACGCGCCTTTACTATCCGTTATCCACGTGGTGAGGGCGTTATGCCGAACTGGAGAACACCGCTCGAAAAGCAATTTATAGGGAAAGGACGTATGATTGCCGACGGCGAAAACGTAGCGATCCTGACAATTGGCCACATTGGAAACTATGCCGTTGAGGCAATGGAGCTACTAGCAAAAGAAGGCATTCGACCGGCTCATTTCGACATGCGCTACGTAAAACCGCTCGATGAAGAACTCCTCCATCAGATTTTCAACCGTTTCGACCGTGTCTTGACGGTTGAGGACGGCTGTGTAATGGGTGGCTTTGGCAGCGCAATACTGGAATTCATGGCGAACCACGATTACATGGCTCGCGTCAAACGTCTGGGTATTCCTGATACCGTTATCGAACACGGTGAACAAATTGAACTACAGCGGGAATGCGGTTTTGATCCGCAAGGAATTGCTGCAGCTGTGCGCGAATTATTGTTTATCGGGAAACCTGTTTTGGTTTAACTTAACATGAGCCGTATGAAATGACTAACATTTACGTCAGTCATTTCATACGGCTCATCCTTCCTACATTTATTTCAACACGTGAAAGTTTTCAAATTTGGCGGAGCGTCTGTGAAAGATGCTGCTGGCGTTCGTAATGTGACCGAGATTATCAGAACCCAGGGCCAGAACGCCGTCGTAGTCATATCGGCGATGGGTAAGACGACCAACGCGTTAGAAGATCTGGTTCGCACTTATTTCCACCAGCAGTATAGCAACACTCAAGTCCATTTAGAAGTAATTCGTGCTTATCATTACGGTATTTTGTCGGAATTAGGAGCCAGCTTTAACGCGGTTCACCAGACTTTTATTCAACTCGAAACCTATTTAACGCAATCGCCAAAAGCATCTTACGATGATACGTATGATCAGATTGTTTCGTTAGGAGAAGTTCTTTCTACACAAATTATAGCTGCTTACTTTGCCGAAATAGGCTTCTCAGTAGAATGGCTCGACGCCCGGCAGTTAATACGTACTGATAGTAATTTCCGTGAAGCCAGGGTTGATTGGCATGAAACAAAACAACGTATCAATAGGGCTGTAACCAGCAATGGAATAAAAATTACGCAGGGCTTTATTGGCCAAACATCTGACGGACGAACAACGACACTCGGGCGTGATGGCTCTGACTATACGGCCGCCATTTTTGCTTACTGCCTGAATGCAGAAAGCGTAACCATCTGGAAAGATGTACCGGGTGTTTTGAATGCCGATCCGAAGTGGTTCGACGACACCGTGTTGCTAAACAAACTAACGTATCAGGACGCTATTGAGCTGGCGTACTATGGCGCTACTGTTATTCATCCCAAAACGATCAAGCCACTGCAAAATAACGGTATTCCACTGCACGTACGGTCCTTTTTAAAGCCTGACGCACCCGGCACGGTGATCGGTAATTCCGAAGGACATTTGCTGACACCTTCGTTTATTTTCAAGATTAATCAGGTTCTGATTTCACTCCATCCCAACGATTTTTCGTTCATTGCCGAAGATAATCTGAGCCGGATTTTTGGGCGATTTGCACAAGCCGGGGTAAAAATCAACCTTATGCAGAACACGGCCATCAGCTTTTCGGTAGTTGTCGATAATAATCCAGACCGTGTGCCAGCGCTGTTGACACAGTTGAGACAAGACTTCCGGGTTAGTTACAACGATGGCCTGGAACTCATCACTATCCGCTATTACGATCAAGGAACAATTGACCGGGTTCTGATGAATAAAAAGCTATTACTGGAGCAGAAAAGCCGATATACAGTTCAGTTAGTGGTGAAAGATCAGGGATAACCAAAGTCCAGTTTCTACGCGTTCGGGCGTGTCATTAGCTCATTTCCCTTTATCTTTGAGCCTAACCCCAAAGACGCATTTCATGCATTACGGTTATTTCAATGGCACCTTTGCACCCACTGATCAACTTGCAGTCGGTGTAACAGACCTTGGCCTGCTTCGCGGTTATGGCCTGTTCGACTACTTTCTGACTTACAACGGACGGCCTTTTCAGTGGGATTGGTATTGGGAGCGGTTTCAGAATTCAGCCATGCGAATGCACTTGCCGCTACCGCTCGAAAAGAATGAAACCTATACGATCCTGATGGAACTCATGGAACGTAGCGCTGTGGTTGGCGCGCCAGCTGATATGGCTTTCCGCTTCGTTATGACGGGCGGCTACGCAGCCGACAGTATCAGCATTGAACGGCCCAACTTACTTATTCTGACCGAGCCAATTCACCCGGTGCCAGCCGTTCAATATGAGCAGGGAATAAAGGTGATCCTGGACGAGTACGTTCGGGAAATGGCCGAAGTCAAAAGCACAGATTATAAACGGGTTATCCTAATGGCTCAAGCCATTAGGTCGGCTGGGGCATCGGATTTGTTATATCAGAAAGGGGGCGAAATCAGTGAGTTGAGCCGGAGTAATTTCTTTATTATAAAAGGAGACCGACTTATTACGCCTAGTCGTTATATTCTCCACGGTATCACCCGACGTACCATTATTCAACTGGCGCAGAGTGATTTTCAGGTTGAGGAGCGCCCGCTATTACTTTCCGAACTTTATGACGCTGATGAAGCCTTCACAACAAGTTCCACCAAGAAAGTACTGCCCATTACGCAAATTGGAGAGCTGACAATCGGAGATGGTTACGTTGGTCCTAAATCAAAATTTTTGCTTGAGCGTTTTAACGACTTGATAAAGAACTGGTAGCCGAATTTCAGTACGTTTCCAAGATTAGATCGTGTATATACAATTATAGTATATATGTAAATGTCACCGCTTAAGCAATAGACAATCAGAGAGTCATGTGTGGAAAATGTGCGTAAGTACCGAGTTATCCACAGTGGAAATGTGGATAACTTTATAATGCCGTGGATTACTAGCCATTAAATAAAATATGTTAGCCACAACCTAATAAAATGATCAACTAAAAAAACAGTTAATGATTTGTTCTTAGAATAATTTTCCCGAACTGCTTTCCTCGCTTCATCTTCTGCATAGCTTGATCAGCTTGAAAAAGAGGGAAAACTTCATCAATGACAGGTATAATCTGCTTGTCAGTTACGAAGGAGATCATGTCCGTAAATTCACGTTCATTTCCCGTCGTTGAACCGAAAATAGCGAGCTGTTTAAAAAACACTTTAGCAGGTACTACATCCGTAATATTGCCCGTTGTGCCGCCATAAAAAGCAATTCGTCCGCCGGGAGCAGCTATATCAATCAATTTGGCAAAGTCTGGTCCGGCAGCGCTGTCGATGGTTACATTGAAATAACCGCGTTTGTCAGCTCCTATTTTCGTTAAAAGTGTTTTATGCCAATCGACACTACGGTAATTAACGCCACCAGCGGCACCTAACGCTTTTGCTTTTTCTATTTTTTCGTCATCACCAGAGGTTACCCACACTTCTGCACCGATGGCTACGGCAAGTTGTAGCGCCAGCAAAGCGGCTCCACCACCGATACCCGTAATCAATACTTTCTCCGAAGATTTACCAGCATTTATCTGCAAACCTGCCCGCGTCATTAACGCCCGCCAGGCGGTCAGGCCCGTCAAGGGGAGCGCGGCTGCCTGCTCAAACGAAAGGTGATCTGGCTTACGATGCACATAGCGAACATCAATTGCTACGTACTCAGCGAAAGTACCGTTTTGCGGCATACCCAAAATATGGAAGTCTGGTCCATCATACTCAGGATTATCGCCCCAGTTCATGCCCGGATTGATTAGAACAGGTTCTCCCAGCCAGCTGGGGTCAACGCCCGCACCAACTTCCTCTACGATTCCTGACCCGTCAGATCCTAGAATAACAGGTAGTTTAATTTTCGGATATAGTCCTTCCTGTATAAATAGATCACGGTGATTTAGAGCTGCCGCCTTGAGTTTTATCAATACATCATCTGGTCCGGCAGTTGGCTTGGGAGCATCAATTAATTGAACAGGCTGGTGTTTGTCGGCAAGTAAGATCGCTTTCATGGGCAAAATGATACGTAATGACTTTGTAACGCAATTACCGAGGTTTAGATTTGCTTCAATTAATTTCGTCAGTGTATGGTAACGTATCGAGAGGCTACTGCTGAAGATGCCAAGGCTATTGCCGAACTACATAGCCTTAGCTGGCAGCAAAATTATCGCGGATCGTTAAGCGATGCCTTTCTGGACGGCCCTCTCTTGAGTAATAGACACGCCGTTTGGCAGAATCGTTTGCAGTACCCCTCTCCGAATCAGTACATTATCGTTGCTGAACTGGAGAGAAAGCTCTGCGGGTTCGCCTGTGCTTATTCAGCCAATGATCCTATTTGGGGAACGCTTCTCGATAATCTGCATGTTCGTAAAGATCTGAAAGGGCAGGGTATTGGACGAGTATTGATTGAAACAGTTGCTCGCTGGTCTTATCAGAAAAACCCGGAGTCCGGTCTTTATTTGTGGGTACTGTTGAAAAATACAAATGCTCAGAAATTCTATGACAAGATGGGCGGAATAAATCAGGAGCTGCTCCCCCAGAAAAATCCAGACGGAAGCGTAACCGATTGTTATCGCTACGTATGGCCTGACGTAACAACACTATTATGATTCGATTCTTCAACGAAGACGTACCTTATAAGCTGCCTCACAAGCAAGCCACTCGTCAATGGCTAAAGCAGCAAGCCGAACAGGAAGGCTTTAATGTAGGCGATCTAAATTACATTTTCTGTTCCGACGAGTACGTATTGCAAGTTAATCGGGACTATCTGCAACACGACTACTACACAGATATTATTACGTTTGATCAGAGCGAGGAAGAAGCAAAAATAGAAGGCGACATTTTTATCAGCGTCGACCGTGTTGCTGATAATGCAGCTCAACTAGGCGTTCCTGCTGAGCAGGAAATGCGTCGGGTATTAGCGCATGGGCTCCTGCACCTGTGCGGCTACGGCGATAAAACCGACGAAGAGCAAAATATAATGCGAAAGAAAGAGGAAGAATGGCTGAGTAAAGCGTAGCCTAACCCGCCGTCATGCCACCGTCTAGCTGAATAGCCTGGCCCGTCACAAAATTATTGTCGTCTGAACAAAGCCATAAAATAGCCTGCGCAATTTCTTGCGGCTCACCCAACCGACCAATCGGAATCCGCCGAAGCATTTTTTCCTCCATATCCGGAGCTGCCCGAAACAGTTCGTCTACCATGGCGGAATGTGTATAAACCGGGCAAACGGCATTGATTCGGATATGACGCCGAACGTATTCAAGCGCGGCTGTTTTTGTTAAACCAATCACAGCGTGCTTCGACGCGCTGTAAAGTGCGCCCATGGGCATACCTCTTACCCCTGCGATACTTGATATATTCACTATCTTTCCGCCTGCTTTTTGGGTTAGCATCTGCTGAATCTGCGCCTGCATTCCATAGAATACACCACCTACGTTAATGGCCATTATCTGCTCGAAATCAGACTGTGTTTGTTCCGTTAGCCGCGCATATCTTCCACCTATACCTGCGTTATTGATGCCAATGTCTAAGCGGCCATACGTATCAACTGTCTGCTGAACAGCCCTAAAAATCTGTTCAGGAATCGCAACATTGCAGTGGACGAATAAACCTTCGCTGCCTATTTGGTTAACCTGGCTGACGGTTTCCTGGCCAGACGTTTCATTAATTTCAGCGACCACAACCGTAGCACCCGCTTTTGCGAAAGCCAATGCCGTTGCCCGGCCAATGCCTGATCCAGCCCCGGTAATAAAGACAATTTGATTCGTGAATTCGGCCATAATCTTATGTAATTCCTAACCTGGCTAAACGCAATTAAGGTACTCGAAAATAATATTAATTTGTAGCTCATTTACCACCGCTATGTCAGTCATGAGAAAATATTACCTTATTCTCTGCGTTGGGATAGTCCTGAGTTTGACGGCTCATCGGGTGTGGTTCAGCTGGCTAAGAGGAGATACAGCAATTACCGTTAAATCGTCGAAGTTCGGCCAAACGATCCAGCATATCGAGCAAACAGGAACGCGATCAGAACGCGGTAACTTGCTGGGAATTCAGCCCTGGATGGAAACCGCTGATTATCGGAATGGGCTGTCCTTCCGCCAGAAAATAAAAACGTACTTACAAACTGCAAAAGACAGCGGATTAATTGTTCCCGGAAAGACTATTGTGGTTTTGCCGGAATATCTTGGTACGTGGTTAGTAGCCATGCACGAAGCCGATCGTGTGTATAAAGCCAGAACGCTTCAGGAAGGACTAACGGCTATGGTCATTAGCCATCCAGTCGAATTCTGGCGAACGTACCAAAAAGCTCCGGACAGTGTTACCGATAAAACGAAATACGCCGTGTTTGCCCTAAAAGCCCGGCAAATGGCTTATGAATATCAGCTTACGTTTGATATACTGGCCGCAGAATTTAACGTAACAATTGTAGCAGGATCAATTCTGTTGCCCAGCCCTTCGGTCAAAGATGGAAAGTTAATTACAGAAGAGGGACCGCTCTATAATGTTTCTGCAGTTTTTCATCCCGACGGAAAACTCGATCCGCAGTTAGTGAAAAAAGTATTTCCAATTACGGATGAATTACCGTTCGTCTGTCCAGCAAGTCCGGCGAACGTACCGGTTTTCCTGACCCCTGTTGGCAAACTAGGCGTATTGGTATGCGCCGATTCGTGGAATTCGCCGGTTTATAAAACCCTGAAGCAGAAAGGCGCTACGTTGCTGGCGGTACCTTCTTTTTCGGCGGGCGATGGTATCTGGAATACGCGCTGGAAAGGATATAGCGGTACTGAAACGCCCGCCGATGCGCGTGCCGATATTGGTAAACTGACCGAAGGACAAGCCTGGCTGGCCCATGCTATGGCAGGACGTGCTAAGCCGGAAGCCGGAATCACAAAAGGGCTCAACGTTTTTCTGCGGGGCAACCTCTGGGATTTAGGTTCTGACGGAACAACGCTTATTTTGAATGAAACGCCTGCTATGGATCCAGCCGATAAAGCAGCATCTGGCACTTCTAAAATGGCTCCACGTGTGGATGGAGCGGCCTTGACGTGTCTGTGGTTATAAAGTCTGAAAACTATAAACTCTCCTAAAAGGGAATTGGTCTTCGTGAAACCAAGCTCTTTTAAGAGAGTTTATAGTTTTGAAATGGATGCTTATTGCAATCCAAATGCTGACAACGTAACAAACTCGTTCACGCGAGCCTGAATTTCTTCCTGAGTTAGGTTCATGATACGTTCGGTACCAAACTTTTCTACGCAGAACGACGCCATCGCCGATCCGTAAATAATGGCCCGTTTCATGTTATCGAACGAACTGTCGTCTGTTTTGGCAATATATCCGATAAAGCCGCCAGCAAACGTATCGCCCGCACCAGTCGGATCGAAAACCACTTCGAGCGGGAGCGCAGGAGCGAAGAACGTGCGGCCCTCGCTGAAGAGTAATGCGCCATGCTCACCTTTCTTGATAATCACCGTTTTCGGTCCCATTGCCTGAATTTTGGCAGCCGCCTTCACCAGCGAATACTCATGAGTTAACATCCGGGCTTCTTCGTCATTCAACACCAGAACGTCAACCAATTTGAGCAGATTCAGGAGATCAGCATTGGCAATTTCGATCCAGAGATTCATCGTATCCAGTACAATCAGCTTGGGCCGCTTGTGTAGTCGCTCAACAACCAACTGCTGAATAGAAGGAGCGGTATTTCCTAGCATCAGATACTGGCAATCCTGATACGAATCCGGAATAATTGGATCGAAGTTTTCCATTACGTTCAACTCCGTCACTAACGTATCACGTGAGTTCATATCATTATGATATTTCCCCGACCAGAAGAACGTCTTCTCCCCTTTCCGAATCTGCAAGCCTTCCGTATTGATCCCATGCTGGGTCAGATCGTCAATCATAGCTTGTGGGAAATCATCGCCCACAACAGCAACCAGATTATTTTTTTTCGTGAAATACGAAGCCGAAAGGGTGATATACGTAGCGGCACCACCAATAATTTTGTCGGTCTTGCCGAACGGGGTCTCCAGTGCGTCGAACGCTACGGAGCCAACAGTTAATAGACTCATGTGTGTTTGATTTATTTCTTCCGCTCAATTACCGGACAACGTTTGAATGGTTTAGTTTCGTCAAATAGCTTCCGATACGTAACATGGGTTTTGACGATTTTTGACCCCAGTTGGCTCACAAACCGCACCATTATTGGATTAAAATCGCCGACCCAGTTCATTTCCAGTTCAGTATACTGAAAGTTCGGATTATGATCGGCTTCGTGTGGCATACGTAACGCAATAGCTGCTTCAACTCCTTTTCGCTGATGTTCCGGCGTTACGCCAAACACAACGCCAAATGCTTTGTGGTTGGTTTTCAGGAGCATATGCCAAAGAAATTTCAACTTGCCGATCAAATCCAGCTTCCCGTTCACATGTTTAAACACTTGATTGAGTTCGGGCAGGCAAACGAAAAATGCGACGGGTTCATCGTTATAGTAAGCGAAATAGATGATTTTTTCGTCAATAACCGGCTTGAGTTTCTTCATCAATGACTGCGCCTGTGCAGCCGACATTTCTTTTACACCACTATGGCCGCCCCAGGCTGCGTTGTAAATATGCCGGAACTGCTCAGCCGCCGTTGAAAGTTGTTTCTTATCAATCGTTCGAAAACTATACTCGGGATTTTCATAGATACGTTCCGCGCGATCTTTCACCGTCTGCGACATTTCCGTCAGTTTGGACCAGGTTGTTGGAATGCTGAACGTAAACTGTTTGAAATAATCTTTGAACCCGTAATTCTCGAAAAACGGAACGTAGTATGGCTTCGTGTACGGCATGCAATAATTCGGCTCCCGATCAAACCCATCGACCAGAAGTCCCCACCAACGATCGCGATCACCGAAATTGACGGGTCCATCCATCGCTTCCATTCCTTTGCTCTGAAGCCAAGCTTTGGCCGCATCGAACAGTGTGAAAGCCGCCTTTTTATCGTCAATACACTCAAAAAAGCCACAACCACCAGTTGGTTGATCGTTATCGAGATTGGCGATTGCATAATCAACAAAAACAGCGATACGTCCGATGGTTTCTTTCTTATCGTTCAGCAGCAGATACCGGATGCATTCGCCATGCTCGAAGCGCTTGTTACGTTTCGGGTCGAATACTTCTTCCACATCGGTATCCAGCGGACGAATCCAGTACGTATCATTGCGATATAGCCGCACCGGAAACTGGATAAATTCTTTCTGATAGGTGGCGTTGGCGCCTACCTCAACGATCTGCATTACAGCGTCTGAGATGATTCGTTTTGAAAACAAAATGCGAATATAGCCAAAAGTGATGGGGACGCTTTCGTTGGCCTACCGTTTTCCGCCGAACAATCCGTAACTTCGCCTTATTAATCAGGATCATTTCTGCCATGTTGACGAAGGAAATTTACGTATTACGCACACGCTGTTGTTGCTGACCCAGCATATCTTCACTACGTATGCCTCCCGGCAGATCAATTCCTTTGTCATTTTCAGAAACAGGTAATCAATCCATGCAACCGCTTCAGTTATACAATACGCTCTCTCGTAAAAAAGAACTGTTTGAACCCCTTAGCCCGCCTTATGTAGGTATGTACGTCTGTGGGCCAACGGTTTATAACTACGTCCATCTGGGCAACGTCCGGACGTTTCTGACGTTCGATACACTCTATCGTTACCTGACCTTTATTGGCTATAAGGTGCGCTACGTTCGCAACCTCACCGATGTGGGCCATTTAGTTGGTGATGGCGACGAAGGCGAGGATAAAATTGGCCGGATGGCCAAGCTGGAAAAAGTTGAGCCGATGGAAATCGTACAGCGCTTCACCAACGATTTTCATACCGTAATGGCTCAGTTCAATACGTTGCCTCCAAGCATTGAGCCTACCGCAACGGGACACATGGTCGAGCAAATTGAAGCGGTTCAGGCTCTGCTGGCAAATGGACTGGCCTACGAATCGAATGGTTCGGTTTATTTTGATATTGATACGTACAACCAGCGTGGCGGCAATTATGGTAAACTTTCGGGTCGGATTCTGGAGGATTTGCTGAATGAAACCCGTGAGTTGGATGGGCAGTCGGAAAAACGTAGTCCGCTCGATTTTGCCATTTGGAAACGAGCCGCTCCCGAACACATTATGCGTTGGAATTCGCCCTGGGGCGAAGGGTTTCCGGGCTGGCATCTGGAATGCACATGCATGAGCACTAAATATTTAGGCAAGCAATTTGATATTCATGGCGGAGGAATGGATTTAAAATTCCCACACCATGAGTGCGAAATTGCACAGGGCGATGGACTGACGGGCCACGATCCGGTACGTTACTGGATGCACTCGAACATGCTGACGGTGAACGGACAGAAAATGTCGAAGTCGCTGGGTAACTCGTTTTTACCGGCTGAACTATTTGCGGGAAGTCACTACCTGCTTGAACAGGCCTATAGCCCGATGACGGTACGTTTCTTCATGCTTCAGTCGCATTACCGTAGTACGCTCGACTTTTCGAACGACGCGCTCAAGGCTGCTCAGAAAGGTTATCGACGGTTAGCAAACGGGTTACGTATCATCAAAATGATGACGTATCAGGCTGGTGAAGGTACCGCTGACGAGACGAAACAGCAGGACATTCGGCAGGCAGTTCAGCAGTTTTACGACGCCATGAACGACGATCTAAACACGGCTGTTGGCATTGCGCAACTGTTTACATTGCTGAAATACATTAACATGCTTTATCTACAGCAGCTACAGGCATCGGTGCTTGGCGAAGATGTATTTAATCTGCTAAAAGACTCGTTTGTTACGTTCATGCAGGATGTACTTGGTCTTAAAGAAGAGGGCACATCGAATCAACCTGTACTGGAAGGTTTGTTAACGCTCTATCGGGAGTATAAAGAGCAGCGGCAATACGACAAGGTCGATCAGATACGTTCATATTTTAAGGCACAGGGCCTGGCTATCAAGGACATGAAGCACCAAATCGACTGGGCTTATGAGGAATAAAGAAATGTCATTAATCATTATCGGTCATTGATGATTATGTGATTGATAGGTTATTAAACCAGCATACCAGTTAACCATCAAAGACTACATAGTGACCGCTCCGGCGGCCCTGCACGAATGACAATCTATGACCATAAAATGACGAAATCTATTCTCAGCTATTCAATAGCTTTTCTGCTGTTAACAACCAGCGCCTGTCGGACAAAGGAATCGAAAACAGATACGACACAAACCGCTGAGCAGCCAGTATCCGTTTCGGCACCCGCCTTCAATGCCGACTCGGCTTATGCATACGTTGATCAGCAGGTAAAGTTTGGCCCCCGCGTACCCAATACACCAGCCCATGTTCAGACAGGTAATTACTTAGCAGCCAAACTTAAGCAGTTCGGATGTGAAGTTATCGAACAGAGTTTTGTAGCCACTACGTGGGATGGCAAGAAACTCAACGCCCGCAATATTATTGGCAGCATTAATCCTAAGGCAACAAAGCGCATTCTATTGGCCTCACACTGGGATTCGCGCCCCCATGCCGATCAGGACCCGGACGCGGCC